>JAJYCQ010000049.1 GCA_021778315.1 Acidobacteriota bacterium
TGCGCTGATTTCGCGGATGAACTTTGCGGTGGGGTTGAGCGGAGGGAGGGTTCCGGGGACGGCGATGGATTGGCCGGAGTTGCTGGGCGGGGACGAGGTGGCGTCGGCCGAGGCGGAGAGGGAGCTGGAGGGAGTGCTGCTGGGGCAGCCGGCGGGAGAGCGGACGAGGGAGGCGGTGATGGCGGGGGATGGTGCGCGGCTGGATGCGATGGCGGGGCTGCTGATGGGGTCGCCGGAGTTTCAGCGGAGGTAGAGGGGCGGGGTCGTAACTGGTGGCAGCAAAAGGCGGGACGCTACACCGAGCATCTCGCCGTGAGATGCTAAAGACGCACCGCAAAACGAACCATGCCAACCAAGCCCACGCCTCGCCAAGCACCACGTTTTGACCCGCAGCGCACGTCCTCGCCGGAGATGATCGACCTGATCGATCCTACGTGGATACTGAAAGCCCTTGGCGGCAGCCTCCTGTTTGCGCTGCTCTGCGCGTACGTTACGCTTTGCGTCCTGTACTCGCATGGCCAGTGGCAGCTGGTGCTGCACCCGACGCGCACGGTCGCCAGTACGCCTGCGTCGCTCGGCGTGCCGTTCACGGAGGTCCACTTTGGCGTGGACTCCACGGGGCAACCGCAGCTCGATGGCTGGTTCATTCCGGCAGCCTCTTCCACGGGAGCGGGCGCGGCGACGAATGAGACTGCGCTGCTGCTTCACTCCGGGGACGGGTCGATGTCCGACGCGCTGCCTGCGGCTCGCCTGCTGCACGACCAGAAGCTCAATGTGCTGCTGTTCGACTACCGGGGGTATGGGCACTCGCTTGGCCAGCATCCGACCGAGGCTTCGATGCAAGCCGATGCCGACACTGCGCTGCTGTACCTTACGACGACGCGATCCATTCCGATTGCCTCGATTGTGGTGTATGGGGCGGGAGCTGGGGCCTCGCTTGCCGTGCAGCTCTGCGCGAACTACCCGGCGATCCCGGCGCTGATCCTCGAAGCGCCCGACGGAGACTTTGGGCCTCGTGTTCGCCGGGACCCGCGGTCGAGGATTATCCCTGTCGGGCTGCTGTTTGATCAGGACTTCGCGCTGAAGAAGCCGCTGCAGACGCTGACTACCCCCAGGCTCGAGCTTCCGACCACGCCGACGAACCTGACGGCGTTCCTGTCAGCTCACCTGCAAACCCGTAATCCCTAATCCCTGCGTTTGCTAATCCCTGGGTTAAAGACGTGAGACCCCCGATGTTCCGGGGGCCTACAGATAGGTGGGGGGAGGGTTATGCAGATAGGGGATGCCGGAATCCGTGGGGACCGCTGGACCCGACTGCAGCACTTTCGTACTACACCTTCTTGGACGGTAAAACTTGGCGATAGTTGTGCCGTGTCACGATGTTTTTTCAAGATCTCTGTGTAAAACTTTTCTCGTAAATTGAGCGTAAAACCGTCAAACCCTGGGCCTGGTTCCGGCATCACAGGGACGTTCTGCGAGACGTTTTACGCAAAGCCGAGGAAGCCGGCGGGCTCGACCTGCGATCCGGGGAAGACTACGTCCAGCCTGCGGGCGCCGAGGGACTTGTAGGCCGCCTCGCCGAGGACGTTCCGGAAGTCGGTCGTCACGACGAGGTCGCGGCCCTCGTTCAGTTGCTGGTTCGAAAGGCCGGGCCACTTGCCGTAGACCTTTGCGCCCTTGACCGCGCCGCCGAGGACGAACATGACGTTGGCGTGGCCATGGTCGGTTCCGCCGGTGCCGTTCTGGCGGGCGGTGCGGCCGAACTCGCTCATGGTTACGAGGGTCACGTTTTCGGCTTCGTCGCCCATGTCCTGCCAGAAGGCAGCAATCGTCTGTGAAAACTCCCGCAGCCGGTTCGCGAGCTGGCCCTCGGCTCCACCCTGGTTCTGGTGCGTATCCCATCCTCCGACGTCGGAAAACGCAGCCTCCACGCCGAGGTTGGCCTTCAATAGCTGGGCTACCTGCTTCAAACTATTGCCAAACGGGGTGCCGGGGTAGACTACGCCCGCGGCGGGCTGATACTTTGCCGGGTTCGCGGCCTTGAGCATCCGCACCGCTTCAAAGGTTTCCTCGCCGGTACCATGCAGGACGGCGTCCGAACTCTGGTCGTACATGGCCTGGAACGCGTTCGAGATCGGCGAGGTCTGAGCTCCTCTGCCGGCCACCGAAAAGTCGGCCAGGTTCGCTACGGCAATGGCCGGAACCCGCCCTTGCAGGGTGCGAGGAACCTCTGGGCCAAGGGCCACGGCGCGAAACGCAGAGGGCTTGCCGGGTTCGGGCTCCACCTGCAGCGCGCGGTTCAACCAGCCATCGGGGGTCGACTTCACCCCGGGCGTTCCTGACTCCATAAAATCCTGCGCATCGAAGTGCGACCGCGATGGATCCGGGGACCCCGCCGCATGCACGATCGCGAGATGCCCCTGCTCGTATAACGGCTTCATCGCGGCCATGGCCGGATGCAGGCCAAAGCGTCCATCGAGGTCGAGGACGTCCTTCGGCTGAATCGCAATGGTAGGGCGCATGGCGTAATAATTTGGCTCTGTATAGGGCACTACGACGTTCAGACCGTCGCAGGCTCCTCGCTGAAAGATAACCACGAGCTTCTTTTTGTTGGCGGCAGCCGACGCCGCCTCGGCATAGACAGCCCTGGTGAGAAAGGCTGGAATCACGCTGGTCCCCACCAGCGCCATGGCGCCTCCTCGCATGAACCCCCGGCGCGTAACACCATTCCTGCGCGCCAGGTCGCGCCCGTTCAGATCACAACCCCACCCGCTCGCGTCCGTAAACAATGTCTTCCTCGCCATAGCAGCCTCACCTCCAATGAAAACGCAAAGAGTACAACCTGCCACTTCAAACTCTGGCCCGCAGCAAAAGTTGCCCGTCTTGTTTGCTTGTGGTGTTGGGATGGGGATGGTGTCGCATGTTGGGGCGGCTGTTCCGGGGGCTTGAAGGGTCGTGATTGCTACGGTTGAGGGAAGGTATGGGCAAGGGCAGGGACCAATGCGGGGGGCTTTCGGTTGTAGAGTAGGAGCGGAGGTGGTTGTGAGCGAGTGGGTACGGTTGTGCGGGGTCGAGGAGGCTCCTAAGGTGGGTGAGGTGAGGGAGACGGAGGCTGGCGGGGTGGCGGTGTGCCTGGCCAATGTCGAGGGGCGGCTGTGTGCTTTGGATAATGTTTGTCCGCATAGGGCGGGGCCGCTGGGGGAGGGATGGCTGGAGGGAGAGTCTGTGGTGTGTCCGTGGCATTCGTGGGCGTTTAGTACGACGACGGGGGTGGCGGAGGCTCCGGAGAAGGGGAAGGTGGCGGTGTTTCCGGTGAAGATTGAGGGTGGGGATGTGCTGGTGAAGCTGGGGTGAGCGGGGTGGTGGATTGATTGTCGGGCGAGTGGGTTTTTGACAGGGGGTGCTGATAGAATCAAGTGATCCTCTCGCGACAAAGCCGTATTCAGGCGAATGATCAAATCTCATTGCAAGGGAGAGGGTATGCGCGCAATTCTCGCCCTCGAAGACGGGCGGTTGTTTTGGGGCAAGGCCTTTGGGGCCGGCAGCGATGCCAATGGACCAGCGGTTGAGCGCGTGGGCGAGGTGGTGTTCAATACTTCGCTGACGGGCTACCAGGAGATTTTTACTGACCCATCGTATGCGGGTCAGATTGTGGTGTTGACCAATCCACATATTGGGAATTATGGGACGAGTCCGAGCGATGCGGAGTCGGGGCGGCCGTATATCGAGGGGCTGGTGGTGCGGGAGTTTTCTCCGGTGAGCTCGAACTGGCGGTCGACGGAAGTTGCGGACGAATATTTAGAGCGCAACGGCGTGCCGGTGATTGCGGAGATTGATACTCGGGCGGTGGTGCGGCATCTTCGGACGCATGGATGCTTGCGGGGCGTGATCTCGACTGCGGTGGAAGATACGGATGCGCTGGTGGCGAAGGCTCGCGCGCATAAGACGATGGCGGGGACGGATCTGGCTAGCGTGGTGACGACGAAGTCCAGCTATGCGTGGGATGCGGATGAGCCGAAGAATGAGAGTGGCGATACGTTGCTGCCGGGGGTGGATGCGGCGGCGAAGGAGACGCTGCATGTGGTCGCGTATGACTTCGGGATCAAGCAGAATATTCTGCGGATGCTGACTCGCGAGAATTGCCGGGTGACGGTGGTTCCGGCGAAGACGACCGCTGCGGAAGTGCTGGCGATGGCTCCCGATGGCGTGTTCTTTTCGAATGGGCCGGGTGATCCGGAGCCGCTGGAATATGCTGTCGCGAACGTGCGGGAGTTGCAGGGGAAGGTGCCGCTGTTTGGGATCTGCCTGGGGCATCAGATCTTTGGGCTGGCGCTGGGCGGGAAGACGTACAAGCTGAAGTTTGGGCATCATGGCGGGAATCATCCGATCATGAATTTAGAGACGCGCAAGGTGGAGATTACCGCGCAGAATCATAACTTCAACGTGGACCCGGAGAGCTTGCCGGGCGATGTGGTGCGGACGCATACGAATCTGAATGATGACACGCTGGCCGGGTTGAAGCATGTGACTGACCCGATGTTCAGCGTGCAGTATCACCCGGAGGCTTCGCCGGGGCCGCATGATTCGCATTATTTGTTTCGGGACTTTCGGAAGATGATGGAGGCGTGGAAAAAGTGAGCGAGAGGCAAAGCTTCTACGTCTATGCGCTCAAGGACCCACTGGTCAATCCAGCTATTCCGTTTTATATCGGCAAAGGTACTGGCATCCGTGCTTGGGAGCACGAACTTACTGTAGATGGCTCGTCGAAGGGGCAGCGTATCGACAAGATTCATGCCGCTGGCAAGAAAGTTCTGGTTACTCAACTCGTCGAAGGCCTGAACGAATTGGATGCACTCCGCATTGAAGCAGAACTTATTAGCGCTTTTGGAACGGAAGCTACTGGCGGTCTGCTAACGAACGCGGTGATGCCGAGCCTGACCCCATTGAAGCGTCGATCAAGAGATATCAATGTCCCGAGTGGAACAGTTGAGAAGGCCCAAATGGGATTGGATTTGCTCAAGAGTGCCGTGATGGAGGTAGCGCTTGCAAATGAGGACGGTGTTACGAACTCAGATGTTGCTCATACCCTGGGCTTACAAAGTGATTATTTAGGCGGGTCGAAGGACTACCTAAGTTGGAGCTTGCTCGGTCTTCTCATGCGTGAGGGACGAATGATTCGAGTTGACAAGAAAAAGCATAAGGCGCAGGTGCGATAGAAGATGCCACGTAGAAATGACATTGCGAAGATTTTGGTGATCGGCTCGGGGCCGATTGTGATTGGGCAGTCGGCGGAGTTCGATTACTCGGGGACGCAGGCTTGCAAGGCGCTCAAGGCTGAGGGCTATGAGGTCGTGCTGGTGAACTCGAATCCGGCGTCGATTATGACCGATCCGGAGGTGGCGGACCGGACGTATGTGGAGCCGTTGACGCTGGCTTATCTGGAAGAGATTTTGCGGGTGGAGACGGAGATGATGGGGGATGGTTTCGTCGCCGGTACAACAGCAGATTCCTCCGCTGCGCTGCGGAAGGAAAGCCAGAAAAGCAAGGGCAACGACAACGGCCAAGGCGGCGGCAAGGGGCGGGGTATCTTTGCGGTGCTGCCTACGGTGGGGGGACAGACGGCGCTGAATTTGGCGGTGGATCTGGCCGATGCGGGGGTGCTGGAGAAGTATGGCGTCGAGCTGATTGGAGCCAAGCTGGAGGCGATTAAGAAGGCTGAGGACCGGCTGCTGTTCAAGGACGCGATGACGAAGATCGGGCTCGACATGCCGAAGTCGATGCTGGTGAATAACACGAGCAGCGGGTTGGAGTTTGCGGCGAAGCTGGGGTTTCCGGTGGTGATTCGGCCGAGCTTTACGCTGGGTGGATCGGGCGGCGGGATTGCGTATAACCGCGAAGAGTTGATGGAGATTCTCGCGCGCGGGCTTGATCTTTCTCCGGTGCACGAGTGCCTGATTGAAG
>JAJYCQ010000024.1 GCA_021778315.1 Acidobacteriota bacterium
ATTCACGCCCGCGCTTCAACAGCACCGGCCTTCCACTCCTCCCCACCTCCACCAGCAGCGGATAATTCTGCATGCTCCGCGATCCGATCTGCAGCATATCCGTATACTCACTCACCAACTCCACCAGCCGCACATCGATCACCTCCGTCACCACCGGCAGCCCCGTCAAATCGCCGGCAGCCCGCAGCAACTTCAGCCCCTCCAATCCAAGCCCCTGGAAATCATGCGGCGACGTGCGAGGCTTGAACGCCCCACCCCGCAGCATATCCGCGCCCGCCGCCTTCACGCCGCGAGCAACCTCCATCAACTGCCCCTCGCTCTCCACCGCGCAGGGGCCGGCAATCACCACCGGCCTCCCTGCACCAAAGCGAGCTCCTCCCACCTCCACCACGAACCCGCCCTCATCAAACTCCGGATGCGTTCGGAGGCTGATGTTCGGACAGATTCGCGGCAGATCCACAAGCCCCACTTGCCCTGCAATTTTCCGTTCCATACTAGCTCTCCTTTGCCTTGCGATTACTTCCCATCCTGCGATTCAACCGCACCTGGCGTCTCAAAGATCGCCATCGCTTCCATCTCAAACAGCAAGCTGGGCCAGCACAGAATCGCCTGGATCCCAGTCGACGCCGGCAGAACCTCCAGCCCCTGCTCCTCAAAAAACTTCGTCCGAATCAAGTTGAACTGCTCGTAGTCCCGCTCGATGTCGCGCAGATAGCAAGTCGTCCGCACCACGTCCTTCCACGTCGCGCCCTCTGACTTCAACAAGTCCGTAACGTTCTGATACGCCCTCCTCGTCTGCGCCCCAAAGTCTCCCGGGTGCACCGTCTCGCCCTTCTCCCCAACGCTCGCCGTACCCGAAATCATCAGGATCGTGATCCCCTTGATGTCCAGCCGCATGCCGCGCGAAAACGACGACGGCTTCTGATACTGATACGCCTCATTCAGTGCGTTCGGTGCCGACATCGCCTTCTTCCGCAACTTCGTCGGAGCCCCATTGCTCCCGTTCTTCACTGCCAGGTTCGCTTCTGCTTCCATCACGATATTGCTCATTTGGCCTGCTCCTTATGTACAGCGCGCATCCCGTGGCTCAGGCCCTGTGCCGTTGCCACCCAGATGTCGTCGCCTTGAAAATCCGTGTTGAGAATGTAGGTGTGCGCCACGCTGGTCTCCGTGGCGATCCGCTCTTTGCTTCCATCCGCATGGGTCACAAGAATCTCCCCGCGCCCCGTCTTCGCATCCCGTCGATAGCTGACCCACGTATTCGTCCGCGTATCGAGTTCGCTCAGCCCGCCCTGCGTGCTCGCCCACACCTCGTCCCCGCGCGAGTGCACCGCATTAATAAAATTCGAAGCCAGCCCGCTATCCTTCGTCAGATAGTTGTGCCAGTTCCTCCCGTCATACCCGCTCAACCCAAAGTAGGTCGACGCCCAGAACGTCTTCGTGTCCTCGTTGTAAGACACGCTGCTCACAATGTTGTGGATGAGCCCCTGGTTGCGATACAGCACCAACTCCATCTCTCCATCAGGGTCCGTATACGGCTTCCACATCTGCTTCGCAAGGTCATACGACAGCACGCCCCCGCCCCACACCGCGAAATAAATCTTCTCCTTGCCCACCGAAATCCCATACCCCCAGGGCTCCGCGAACGGAGCATTCGTCTCATTGAAGATCGACCAGCTCCCCGTCCGCGTGTCCAGCCGATTCACGCCCGCGCCCGTCGCCACCCACACATTCTGTCCCTGCACCGCAACGCCATACACCAGGTCATTCGCCAGCCCGCTCGTCATGTTCGTATAGTTCGTAAACTTCCCACCCGAGTACCGGCTCAGCCCACCAAACGTCGCCACCCACACATCGCCATTCGCCTTATCCACCGCAACCGACATGACCGCGCGCCCCGCCAGCCCATCCTCCTGCGTGAAGATTTTCTTCACGCGCCCATCCTCCAGCATCACCAGACCATGCGTCGTTCCCGCCCACACCCGGTCTCCATCCACCGTCACGCAAAACACTTCACCCGCAGGAAATCCATTCGCCGGAGTGTAGTTCGTCCACCTCGTATACAGTGCCGGTGTCTGCGCAACACTCTGCGCGCGCCCACTCACCATCGCGGCAAACAACCATCCCGCAACCACTAACACTCTTCGCATCGTCCACGCACGCATCATCATCCTGATCCTCACAGCGTCTTCAGGTACTCAATCAAATCGTTCAACTGCGCCTTATTCATATCCGAGGTCAATCCGTGTTTATCCTCCGGGTTAAATAAGGTCCAGATATCTTCCAACTCCAGCGCTTCGCCGTTGTGCAGATACGGCGGCTTCATCACAACGCCCTCCAACTGCGGAACATCGAACGCGCTGATCGTGTCATACTTCGTCGCCGTCCCCACATTCACCTGCACCCTCGACGTGAAATGCGTCAGCGGCGAATGGCACGTATAGCATCGCTGCATCGGAGGAATCACAGCGCCGCTGCTACTCTTGTCGCGAAAGAACATAGCCCGCCCCCGCGCCTGCGCCTCCGTCAACGCTCCATCGCTCGCCACATGCGGATTCCTCCCCAGGTGCAGCGAAAAAATGTACCCCACCAAATCTTCCACTTCCTTCGAATTGAATCCCTGCGACCGGAAGATATACATCGCCGTCCTCGGCCCATCCTGAGTCTCAAGGTCCGGATTCTTTCCGTTCCACTTGAAGGGCTCAGTCCCTGCAATGCTGTACAGCGTGCGATTCTCCACCACATCGCGCCCCAGTTGCGGCGTCTCCAAACTCCACGCCAGTCCATCCGAAAGCCCCTCATGCGGATGACAAGTAGCGCACGCCATCTGCCCCTGGTAGCAATAGCTCACGTTATAAAACAGCCGCTCCCCGCGACGCCTCCGCGTCAACTCCTTCGGTCCACCCAAATCAATCGTCGACACCATCTGTCTCCGCGTCATATCCATCACGCTGATCGTGTCGTCCATCCGGTTCGCGATATACGCATACCGACCATCCGCCGAAGTAATCACATCCGTCGGGTTCCGCCCCGTCGCCACGCGTCCCGCAACAATTTCATTCGCCGAATCCAGCCGGTTCGCCAACTCCATCCTTCGCGCCGAACTCCGCACCAGCAGCCCGCGCAGCTTCGCCGCATCCACCACCGACACCACATCCGCACCCGACGCCGTCACCAGCGCCCACCGCCCCTCCGGCGTTCCCGCCACACCAAACCCATCTGCATAATAGTGGTCGATGTTATCCAGCAACACCTCCGACACCCGATAGCTCCCCGCTCCATCCGCACTCGAACTCGCCGGACGAATCACCGCCATCCCATGCGTCAAATACCCACCCTGCGGAATCTGCACCAGAGGATTCAAATTCTTCGGCCGCATAAACGGCACCAGCACATATCCCCCAGCGCTCGCAGGCAGCTCCGCAATATGCCGCATCTGGATCACGCCCGGCACATCCACCCGCGCCGCCACCACCTGCTTCGCGCAATCGATCACCGTCAACTCCGACACCGGCGGCACATTCGGCGGAGCCAATCTCGCCAGCAGATTCGCTACATACACCCGGCTACCATCGCGTGACAGCGCAACATACTCCGGATAGTGCCCTGCCTCCAGCCGCTTTGTCTCCAGCCCCGTCCGCAAATCCATCACCGACACGTCATTGCCCAGCGTATTCGCCACATACAACACGTCGCCCGCACGATCCGTTGTCAGCCCCACCGGCCCCCAACCCGCCTTCAGCGTTCGCCGCACCGCAAAGCTCTGCGCATCAATCTCCGTCACCGCATCGCTCGCCTCATCCGAAACATACAGCGTCTTCCCATCTGGAGAAATCGCAATCCCCTTCGGCCTCCGCCCCACCTCCACCCGCCGCTCCACACGCCCCGCTCGAGTATCCACCGCGAGCACCACATTGCTGTCCTCGCACACCACATACAGCCACTGCCCATCCTGCGAAATCGCCAGCGCCACCGGGCTCAAATACCGTGCACCACCCTCGGGCCTCTCGACCGTCGTACCCAGCGCGCGCCCCGCAGCCGACACGCGAACCGGCTTCGTCGTGACCATCAACAGCGCCGCAAAGATCATCGCAATCGCAGCCACACCGATCGCTACTTCCTCCCAATGCTTCAGCGGTTCGCCCACCCTCGCACGTCCCATGCTCATCGAGCACCCGCCTTCGTCGCAGCAATACTCGGCGCTGCAACAACCGCTGCAGGCTCCGTCACCTTCAACACCTGGTCGGCCTTCACGTCATGCAGCGTCTGCACCGTTCCGCTCGGCCAATGAATCGTCAGCGTATCCACCACCGCATGCGACCCCAAACCAAAGTGTGGCCGCGGATCATTCTGCGATAGATATCCACTCTCCGAAGTGCTCTGCACCCACTGCTTCAACTCGCCAGCGACAGCCTCCAGGCTCGCTCCATACCCATCGCGATTGCTCCGCGTCCCCACCAGCTTGATCGTCAACCAGTGATTCCGCTTGCCCGCCGGAGCAGTGTTGTGCAGCAAAATTCCCTTGCCCCCCAACGTCGTCACAAATGCATCCACATACCCATCGTTGTCGTAGTCTGCAAAGCAGGCACCGCGACTCACACTCTGCTTCTGAAAAAACGCGCCCGCCTGCAATGACACATCGCTGAACGTTCCATCGCCGTTATTCCGCAGCAGCGAACTCTGCTGTGGAACCAGCCATACCAGCCCGCCATTCACGATGAACAAGTCCTTCCATCCATCGTTATCAAAATCAAACAGCCCATCACCCCATCCCACAAACTGCGCCGACACCGGCCCCACGCCCGACGCATTCGTCACATCCTCAAACATGCCGTCGACCTTCCCCGCATTGCGAAGCAGCCGGTGATAATGTGCATCCGAAACAAATAGTGACTGCCTCCCACTGTTCTCATAATCCCCAAACACCGGCCCCATCGCGGTCGAGGCCTCGCCATTCTGCCCATACGCAGCGCCCACATCAGCCGCCACATCCGTAAACGTTCCGTCGTGATTATTGCGATACAGAAAGCTGGCCATCGTGTCATTCGCGACATAAATATCCGGCCATCCATCGCCGTCAAAATCCCCCACTGTCACGCCCATCGCGCGCCCCGGCTGCGCCCCAATCCCCGACACCTTCGATACATCCGTAAACGTTCCATCGCCGTTGTTATGCAGCAGCCGGTTCGTCTCCGGCGCATACTCCAGCGGCCCCGGATACTGTTGCGCCGAATAATACTGACGGCTGCTCGGATCGAACTTCAGATAATTCCCCACGAACAAATCCAACCGCCCATCGTGGTCATAGTCCAGAAATGCAGCGCCCGTCCCAAAGAACGGATTGTTCGCCCCGGCCTTCGCCGTCACATCCGTGAACGTTCCATTCCCGTTGTTGTGATACAAAATCGCCGAGTTGTAATTCGTCACATACAGGTCTTCATTGCCATCGTTATCGAAGTCACCCGCTGTAATCCCAACCCCTATCCCCTTACCCGGCACGCCCGCCTGCGCCGTCACATCCGTATACGTCCCATCCCCATTGTTCCTATACAGATGATTCGTCGCCGCCACTCCATCCGCCGCAGAATGATTCGCCAGCTCCTCCACATGCCGCCCGTTCGCAACATACAAATCCATCAGCCCATCGTTGTTGTAATCCAGCCACGCGCACCCCGACCCCGTTCCCTCCTGAATCGAGCTCAGTGCCTTCTCACCAAACGAATGCTGAAAATCAATCCCCGACTTCGCCGTCACATCCTCAAATTGCGGCAGCCCAGCAGCACTCACCGCAACACTCGCACTCTGAGACGAAGCCCCCAACGCCACACTCAACATCACACCCGCACACGCCCATCGCATCGTCACCATAGAACTCCTCACGGCCTCACCGCCTTCTTCGCTTCACCCACCAAATCACTCGGCGTATCGAACCGCTGCAACGCCATCGGCGAACGATTCTCCGGAGCCAGCGCCTGGCTCTCATGACATCCCGGGCATCCACGATCCTCGCCACCGCGCACCCACATCCAACTCCGTTGCGCCTTCACCACCTCGCCCTTTTTCCCGATCAACTCCAGCCGTATCGGCACATTCGCCGGAACCGTCGCATAGAACGATCCATCCAGCTCCACCGGAGCATCTCCGAAACTCCGCTCCCCATCTGCCTCTTTCGCCACCACCCGCACCCGCGCAATGTGTCCAGCCAGCCGCCCGCTCGCCACGTCCTCAGACGAATACGCATCCAGGCAAAGCAGCCGTCCCGTCTTTCTTTCCGGATGCAAAATGCTCCGATACGCCTCCACCGGAGCATGCGCGGCAATTTCCACCGCCTGCACGCTCGCTCCCGGCGCACTCCGATACACCAACGTCTCGCGCCCGCCGCGCTGCAAATCCACGCTGTACAAACCGCCCCCACGCGACACCACCAGCGTCCCATCCCCCATCTCCGTCACCGACGCATATCCGGCCACCGCCCCCCGCAACCTCACCGCATGCAGCGCTCCCGGCCGAACCCACTCCAACGCTCCACCCGCAGCCCGCGCCGTCTCTCGCTGCACGAACACGATCGTGCCATCCGCCAACTCCTTCGCCCCGCCCCGACTGGCCCGAGCCTCATCGTCCTGCCGCAGCAGTGCCAGCCCCGACCCATCCGGGTCCATCACATACAGCGCGCGCCCCTGCCCATCCACACCCGCAGCCGACACTAGCAGCCGCCCACTCCGCAGCGCCGTCTCCACCTCAAACTCCCCCGGCCCAAACGTAATCGCATGCGCATCCGCCCCACTCGTCGCACTCACATAGATCTCGCCCCCACGCCCCGCAGCCCCAGCCGACGAATACGCAATCGCATCCCCCGGCAGATACACCGCGCGAACACAATCCCCCGCGCAGTGCGTCACCTGCCGCGCCTCCCCACCCGCAGCGCTCATCTCCCAAATCTGCCACGTGGAATCCCTCTGCTTCCTCCCGCTAAACAGCAGCCGCGCCCCATCAAACGAGACCTGCGGATCTGCCACCGCAAAGAACTCCGGGGTCAGCACAACGGGAGGAAGCACAGCGGCCCCTCCCTCCGTCCGCACAGGACTCCGCATCAACTGGCTGCCTTGCGGATACCTCCCCACCACCTCCCCGGCCACCACCACCGAGGCACGCACGAAGGCAATCTCGCCGTGTGCATGGTTGGGAGAGACCATCACACTCGTAGACGAATCCTGCACAGCCCCGGCTGGTTCGCTTACCGTACTCAGGGCCAGGGCAAGACCTGTGAGCACACCTCTCCACGCCAACTTCATGTCTGCTTTTGCACAAGCTGGGATTGGCCGGCTTGCGCGCCTGCTTTCTATCTCCGGTTATGGAGCTCTGAGTACGATGTATACCCACCCAACCCCACCGTTGTATTGGACCAGTAGGTTGATAACAACACCCATCATTCGATGGATGTCTTCCGTACCCCGCGCCGCGCCATCATCGCTGCACGCATCGCAAACAAAATAGGCGCAGCCAATAGCCGCGCCCACCCTGCACTTCAGTTCTCTTTCCGACCGCGCTACTTACCCTTCTTCGTCGCCTGCGACGCAATCACCAACGGAGCAATCTTCGTGTACGTCGCCGCCGGAACAATATTCCTGCTCTTCAGCTGCGTCTTATTCGCATAAGGGCGTCCATCGATAATCTTCTGCGAGTACACATCGCCCACACCCGGCAGCGCCTTCAACTGGTCCTTCGTCGCCGAGTTAATATCAACCAGGCTACTCTTCGTCGCCACAGCAGCAGGTGCAGCTGCGGGCTTTGCCGCCGTCTTCGCCTGCAGCGCCAGCGCTGGCAGCACGCCCATCAATACACAGGACACCACCGCAAGTACGGTGGTCTTCATACGATTCAGCTTCATGCCATCCTCCTTGGTCCATCGTCCTATCGCTGCCGCCTCAATCCAACATCCCGGACAGAGCAGCGCCTCCGCCCTCAGCACAACCAGCATGCCGACAGGCAAGCTCCACCCAGCCAACTCCGCGATATCTTCAGTGGCGACGCCGCCACAGTATTCTCTGGCCTGCTCACGTTCGTCAAATCGCTCAGCGAATTCCCTCCGCCCGTAGCCGCTCAAACACCCTCGCCAGTTTCTTCACTCCGGCCTTGATCTCCGGTTCATTCACCGCCGCAAACCCAACCTGCAACCCCTCCGGAACCTTCTCCGCATGGCAATACCGGTTCAGCGGAACCACATCAATCCCCTCCCTCGCCGCTCGCTCCGCCACCCACTCCGCAGACACCTTCCCTTTAATCAACCCAATCGTCTGCAACCCCGCCTCAATCTTGGAGATCTCCAGATCCTCGCCCAAATACTCGCGAGCACTCTCCATCAGCAGCGAAAACCTCTCCTCATAAATCTTCCGCATCCTCCGCAAATGCCGCCCAAAGTGTCCCTGCTCCATAAAGTCGCACAGCACCGCCTGGTCCAGCAGAGGATGATGCCGCGTCGTCAGCGCCTTCGTCCTCGCAAACACCTCCACCAGGTCCTCCGGCAACACGAGGTACCCCATCCGCAGCGATGGGAACATCACCTTATTGAAGCTCCCGCAAAAGATCACCTTCCCCGCGCGATCCAGCCCCTGCATCGCCGGCAGAGGCCTCCCCGCAAACCGAAACTCGCTGTCGTAGTCATCCTCAAAGATCGCCGTGTCATACTTCTTCGCCCACGCCAGCAGCTGCAATCGCCGCTGTAGACTCATCGTCATCCCCATCGGATACTGGTGCCCAGGAGTCACAAACAGCATCCTGCATCGCCGAAAATCACTCTCCCTCGGAGCCGCTCCCTCCCCATCCAGACGAGCCGACACCACCTTCGCCCCCGCCGCCCGAAAGATCGCATACGCCCCTTGGTACCCCGGGTCTTCCATCAACACCTTGTCCCCCGGATCCAGCAGCAGCCGCGTCGTCAGGTCCAGCCCCTCCTGTATCCCCGACACCATCACCACCTGCTCCGCACTGCAACTCACTCCCCGCGACGTATGCGCATACTCCGCCACCGCCCTCCGCAGAGGAGCATAGCCCTTCGCCTCGCACCCCAGCAGTGACCTCGCCGTCGCTCCCCGCAATCTCCTCGACGACACCTGCGCCCACAGCGTCGTCGGAAATAAATCCAGCGCCGGAAGATTCGTCCGAAACGCCCTGCTCTCCAGCTTCACATACATCGAGAACGGCTCCACCCGCCGGCCAAAGTCCGACAGTGGCTGCCCTCGCTGCACCCCCCCATTCGCCTCCCCCTCCGACACCTCCTCGAACTGTAGCAAATGCTCCGGCAGGATCTTCGCCACATACGTCCCGGACCCCCGCCGGGCCTCCACATACCCCTCCGCCTGCAGCTCCCCCAGTGCCGCCAGAATCGTTCCTCGCGACAACCTATACTGTCGCGCAAAGTCCCTGCTCGCCGGAAGCTTCGCCCCCGGCCCAATCCGCCCGCTCAGAATCTCCGCCCGCAGAGCATTGCGCAGCCAGTGAAACGCCACCATCCCCGCTGGCCGAGGAGGAAGCACCAACTCGAAGCTCGAATCCCTCCTCGTCATCTCTCCACCCTACCCCCAAACAAGCCTCCTCGACCCCATCCCAAAAGTGGTCCAGTCAATTTCGCGTAAGTGGGCCTAGTCAGGCATACCAATCTGGGATCATCCTAATCCCCAGATCCTGCCCCGGTCTAGCCGCTTCCCCTTCCGGCTCACCCACGACCCCGGCACCGATCCGGAGGCCGTGATGAACTCCTCAAACGCCATAACCCCACGCCCATTCTCGATTCTGCGCCCCACCCTGGCCGCGCTTCTCTTGTCCCTCTGCACCGCCCTCTCCCCCCACGCCTCTGCCCAGCAGCGGCTCCTCAGCATCGTCGCCGACGATCACCAGCAACCCGCCCCCTCCGCATCCTCCAGCAGTGGTCTCGTCACCATGACCCCCGAGGCCACCGCCGACCTCCTCGCCGCCCGGCAGCACTATCAGGACGCCATCAGCGCCTACAAAAAACTCCCCCAAACCCCCGAAATCACCAACAAAATCGGGATCGCCTACCAGCACCTCCAGTCCTACGCCGACGCCCGCTTCTACTTCTCCCGCGCCATCCACCAGGACCGCAAATTCGCCGCAGCCTATAACAATCTCGGCACCCTCGAATACCACGATAGAGATCTTCGCCGCGCCGAGCGCCTCTACCACCGCGCCATCAAGCTAAGCCCCAAAACCCCCCAGTTCTGGAGCAACCTCGGTGCCGCCGACCTCGCCAGCAAACAGTACCGCGATGGAGCCGAAGCCTACCAGCGAGCCTACGTCCTCGATCCCGACATCTTCGAGGAGATCGCCCTCAACGGCCTCCATGAGGCCACCTCCAACGAAGACATGGCCAAGATGTACCTCTGCTTCGCAGGAATCTTCGCCCGGGCCGGCCAAAAAGCCGAGGCCCTCGAATACCTCCGCAAAGCCCTCCTCGAAGGCTTCCATGACCGCAATGCCATCCAGCAGGACCAGCAATTCGCCAGCCTCCACGGCGACCCCACCTTCGACCAACTCTTCCCGAACCAGCACAAAAAGTGACCACCCGACCCTCCCAGGGGTCTCCACTCGCACCATCTCCCCACCCCGTATCTATATATAGATACGGGGTACCTGTTTAGCCATCCCCCACCCACCTCCTCTCCACCAACCACCATCACCCCAGTATCGAACTAGTTAACACCACCCCCACGACCCGATCTTCCCACTCGGTCCTCCCCACCTGCGGTACCCTTCTATCAGCACGCCTAATCCAGTGTCCTTGATATGAAGCCACGCATCGCCATCCCGCTCCCCACCTCCACCGATCTCCCCTACAACCAGCGCTCCTGGCCCGCCTACGCCACGGCCATCACGCGTTCCGGAGGGGAGCCCATCGCCATCGATCTCACCTCCACTCCCGCCCAACTCAACGCTCTCGTCGCCACCTGCGACGGCATCCTTCTCCCCGGCAGCCCCGCCGACGTCGACCCAGCCCTCTACGGAGCCGACCGCGACCCCGCCTCCGCACCCGTCGACCCCGCCCGCGAAGCCGTCGACTACCTCCTCCTCGACCACGCCGCAAAATTCTCCAAGCCCGTCCTCGGCATCTGCTTCGGAGTCCAATCTCTAAACGTCTGGCGAGGAGGCTCCCTCATCCAGGACCTCACCCCCCTGCCCGTCAACCACGAGGCTGGCAGCAAAGTCGCCATCGCCCACTCCGCGCTCATTGCTCCTAACAGCCTCCTCGCCTCCCTCCTCACCCCCGATGAAGCCCCCGAATCCAACGGCTTCCTCCGCCTTCCCATCAACACCAGCCACCACCAATCCATCGCCGCCCCCGGCGACGGCCTCCGAATCGTAGCCCGCTGCCCCGACGACGGAGTCATCGAGGCCGTCGAGCTAGACCCCGACCACCCAATGTTCCACGTGGAACATCCAGATGAACATTCATCCGCACGCTCCCAGTTCCTCCTCGGCGTCCAGTGGCACCCCGAGCGCAGCTTCGACATCAGCCCCGCCAGCCGCGCACTCTTCCAGCGCCTCGTGTCCGAAGCCCAACCCTTCGCCGACGCCCGCACCGCCCCGCAATCTCGCACCGTCGAAGCCCCCACCCCCTAGCCGTAGGCCCCCTTAGCCATCATGCCCAACCTCCCTGAATCGCGAATCGCCGCCCTCCTCCAGCCCTACCTCGGCCCCCATCCCGTCGCACCCACCCTCTACCCGCAACTCTCCACCTACCTCGACCTACTCCTCAAGTGGAACGCCCGCACCAACATCACGGCCATCCGCGATCCCGAGGACATCGTCCGCCGCCACTTCGGCGAAAGCCTCTTCGCCGGCCTCCACCTCGTCCCACGCCTGCCCCCCCGCGCCACCCTTCTCGACTTTGGCTCCGGAGCCGGCTTTCCCGGTCTCCCCATCCAACTCCTCTACCCCAATCTCCTCGTCACTCTCGCCGAGTCCCAGGGCAAAAAGTCCTCCTTCCTTCGCGAAGCCGTTCGAACACTCGCTCTCTCCACCGAAGTCTGGGCCGCCCGCGTCGACACCATGCCTCCCGCCCGCCTCTTCGACGCCATCACCCTCCGTGCCGTCGACAACATGCCGCAGGCCCTCGCCGACGCTCAACCCCGCATCGCCCCCCACGGCTGGCTCGTTACTCTCTCCACCGACCCTCCGCCCAACGCCGAGCGCATCGCCCTCCCCGGAACCGCCCCCGGCTGGCTAACCCTCCAGCAGCAACCCTGACCCCCTCCACCCTGACATCCACCCCAATGTTCCACGTGGAACACCCTCCTTTCACCACCCGACAATACTTTGCTGAAGCAGCACCATTACCGCCCGAAGGTTCGCTCAGTCACGCCACTTGCATCCCCAAAGCAACACCATTCCGCACCGAAAGCGGCACCAAAAACAACCCCAACACCCGCTGCCATCCCGCGAATCACCTGCAAACCCACAGATTCCGTACGCATTGCACAACATTTCCTCCCAATATCCTCCACCGAGCCTCCACTCCACCCCATTCCAAACGTTCCACGTGGAACATCAACCCTCCGCATCTGCTACCCTTGGTCTCGTCCCGCCATGTCCGAACAGCTAAAACCCACCAATCCGCCCGCCCCCACCCCTACGGCCCCTCGCAGTAAGGTGATCGCCATCGTGAACCAGAAGGGCGGAGTAGGCAAAACCACCACCGCCATCAATCTGGCCGCAGCCATCGCCCTCGAAGGAGTTCCCGTCCTCCTCCTCGACGTCGATCCCCAGGCCAACACCTCCGGAGGCCTCGGCTTCCCCCGCGACGAGGCCCGCCTCTCCGTCTACGACCTCCTCCTCGGAAACGCCACCGCCCGCGAGGTCATTCTCCCCACGGAAGTCGTAAACCTCTCCCTGATCCCGGGAACCCGCAACATGATCGGGGCAAACCTCGAGCTCGTCTCCGTCGAACGCCGCGAATCCCGCCTCCGCGAAGCACTCGAACCCGTTCGAACCGAATATCCCTTCATCCTCCTCGATTGCCCGCCAGCCCTCGATCTCCTCACCCTCAACTCCCTCGTCGCCGCCGACACCCTCCTCGTTCCCATGCAGGCCGAATATTTCGCCCTCGAAGGAATCTCCGAACTCATGGCCACCCTCGACAGCGTCGCCGCCAGCTTCAACCCCGGCCTCTCCCTCGAAGGCGTCCTCCTCACCATGTTCGACGACCGAACCAACCTCTCCCAGCAGGTCCGCGAAAACCTCGTCGGCTTCTTCAACGACCGCATCTTCAAGACCACCATCCCCCGCAATATCCGCCTCGCCGAGGCCCCCAGCCACGGCAAACCCGTTGCGCTCTATGACCCCCGCTCCCGGGGAGCCGAGGCCTATCACGCCCTCGCCCTCGAACTCCTCGAACGCAACGGCATGAAGGCACCCAAAAAGCCCGGCCCAGCCCCCACCTTCCCCGTCCTAGAAAGCATGGGAGAATCCAAGGGAATCTGGCCCTTCAAAAGCAAGAAATAGCCCCTACCCCCTTATTTTCAAGCTCTTAGCAAGCAGCTAGAAGCTAACAAGGCTAAACGAGGAACCAAGTATGTCAACACCGTCCGAAACCAAAACCAAGCCCCGCGCCCTCGGCAAAGGTCTGGAATCCCTCCTTCCCTCCAGGTCCGCGGCCCCAGCGCCCGCCCCAGTCAGCATCTCGGCCGCGGCAGAGACCGCCGGCAAGCCCCTCGAGATCCCCGTCGATCTCATCGACCGCAACCCCTTCCAGACCCGCACCAACTTCGACGAAACCAAGCTTGCCGAGCTCGCCATCTCCATTACCGCCTCCGGAGTCGTCCAACCCATCGTCGTCCGCCACGGCCAGAACTTCCAGCACGACGGCCGCTACACCCTCATCACCGGAGAGCGCCGCCTCCTCGCCAGCAAGAAGGCCGGCAAGCCGACCATCCCCGCCATCCTCCGCGAGGTCTCCAACCTCCAGGCCATGGAGATGACCATCGTCGAGAACCTGCAGCGGGCCGACCTCAACCCCATGGAGCAGGCCCACGCTTACGTTCGCCTCAGCCGCGACTTCCACATGACCCAGGAGCAGATGGCCGAGCGCACCGGCAAAGACCGAGCCAGCGTCTCTAACTTCCTTCGTTTGTTGAAGTTACCAGATTCCGTCCAGCGCCACGTAGAGCTCGGAGTACTCAGCTTCGGCCACGCCCGGGCCCTCCTCGCGCTCGAAACCCCCGAGGCCATCACCGCCGCCGCGCAAAAAGTCCTCGCGCTCCATCTCTCCGTCCGGTCCACCGAAAACTACGTCCATGGCCTCCTCAACCCCGAATCCCGCGCCAAAGAACCCAAGGCCATCGTCCCCGTCGACCCCAATGTTCGCGAGGCTCAGGACAACCTCCGCCGCACCCTCGGCCTCAAGGTCACCATCGAGGACAAGAAGGGCAAGGGCAAGGTCATCATCGAATACTCCGGCGTAGAAGACTTCGACGCCATCCTCTCCGCTCTAGCCAAGTAGCTCATTCCAAAAATCCAACGAGGTCCCATCATGAAGCACGCAGCACGTCTCGCCGCCTTCCTCCTCGCCGCCGCCTCCCCTCTCGCGCTGTCCCAGCAGGCCGCCTACAAGCCCGCTGCCTCGCGAACCCTCCTCCGCGCAGGCCACATCCTCGACGTCCACACCGGCAAGGAAGCCCCCGCCGAGACGATCATCGTCGAAGGCGACCGCATCACCGCCATCGCTCCCACTGCAAGCACGCCCGCCAAGCCCGGCGACCGTGTCGTCGACCTCACCGCCTACACCCTGATGCCCGGCCTCATCGACGTGCACACGCACCTCACCATGGCCACCAACTTCGACCCCTACTTCGAGCTCTCGATGACCCCCGGCAAAGAGGCCATCCTAGGCGTCGAGAACGCCAAAACCACGCTCGAAGCAGGCTTCACCACCGTCCGCAACGTGGGAGCAAATGACTTCACCGACGTTGCCCTCCGCGACGAGATCAACGCCGGCCACATCCCCGGCCCGCACATGCAGGTCTCCGGTCCACCCCTCGGCATCACCGGCGGCCACATGGACGAGAACCTCCTCCCCGAGCAGTACCACGTGGTCGGAGAAGGAGTAGCCGACGGAATTCCCGCTGTCCAGCACATGGTCCGCCAGAACATCAAATACGGCGCTGATCTCATCAAAATCGGAGCCTCCGGAGGCGTCCTCTCCAAGGGAGATGACCCGCAGGCCAGCCAATACACCCTCGAAGAGATGCAGGCCATCGTCGCCGACGCGCACCGCCTTGGCCGCAAGGTCGCCGCCCACGCCCACGGCGCACAGGCCATCCTCTGGGCCTCCGAAGCCGGAGTCGACTCCATCGAGCACGGCAGCTATCTCGACGACGCCGGAATCGCCATGATGCTGAAGCACGGCACCTACCTCGTTCCCACCGCGTACCTCATCGACTGGGTGCAGCAGTACGGCAACCTTCCGCCCTTCTACCAACAGAAGATGAAAGACGTCAGCGCCGTCGAGAAACAGAACGCCATCAAGGCCATCAAAGCCGGCGTCAAGGTCGCCCTCGGCACCGACGCCGCCGTCTATCCCCACGGCCTCAATGCCCACGAGCTCGACGTCTACGTCAACCAGTTCGGCATGACCCCGCTTGCCGCCATCCAGACCGGAACCCTCAACGCCGCCGACCTCATGGGATGGACCGACAAGGTAGGCTCGCTCGACGCTGGCAAGTGGGCAGACATCATCGCCGTCAAGGGCGATCCCCTCGCCGACGTGCGAATCCTCCAGCACGTTCCCTTCGTCATGAAGTCCGGAGTCATCTACAAGGACGAAGCCCAACCCGCGGCCGTCGACAAGCTCATCGCCTCAACTCCTTCCCACGAACCCGCCCTCTCGGAGAACAGCTTCTAATGCAGGCCTCACGCTTTGAATATCGCTTCCGCTTCGCCATTCACGCGATCATCTTCATCCTCGGCTTCACCACGCCGTGGCTCTACATTCCCGCACTGGCAGACGTACCCGGCTTCAGCAGCAGATCCACCTGGCTCATCACCGCGTCCATGCTCTCGCGCCAGGGCTGGCTCACCTTCAGCGCCGCCACCGTCGTTCTTCTCGTGCTGATGCTCCTCTTCACCGCGCTGGGAGCCGCAATGCGACTCTGGGGGTCAGCGTATGTCGGCTCCAGCGTCGTCAAATCCCCCGCAATGCACGGAGCCGCCATGCTCGCCGACGGCCCCTTTCGCCGCACCCGCAATCCGCTCTATCTCGGAACGCTACTGCACACCTTCGGTCTCGCGATCCTCATGCCCCCCAGCGGAGCTCTCTTCACCATCGCTCTCATCTGGATCCTGCAATTCCGCCTCGCACTGGCTGAAGAACCCTTCCTGGCCGCACGCTTTGGCCAACCGTACCTCGACTACAAAGCCGCTGTCCCGCGCTTTCTTCCAGAGCTCACTCCGCAGGTTCCCGCTGCCGGAGCACAGCCCCACTGGCTCCAGTCGCTCCTCGGCGAAATCTACTTCGCTGCGGTCTTTCTCGTACTAGCGATCTTCGGCTGGAGCTTCAACGCGCAACCCATCCGACAAGGCCTGCTCATCTCGGTTGGGGTCTGGCTCATCATCCGGGCGCTGCTACCGAACGCCTCGCAGGACGCCTCCACACCCACCTAATCCCCACCACGACCGCAAGCTAAAAGGGCCGGAGCCTCGACGCATTGCGTCGAATCTCCGGCCCTTCTCACTGGACTCCTGAAAGACCCGAACTACTTCTTGGGCGGAGCGATCGTGTCCTTCGCGACCTTGGCCACGCGGAACTTGACGACGGTCTTAGCCTTGATCTTGATGGCTTCGCCAGTCTGCGGATTGCGGCCGATGCGCGCCTTGCGCTCTGCCTTCACCAGCTTGCCGATGCCCGGGATCGTGAACTCGCCAGTCTTCTTGGTCTCCTTCACTGCCGTCTCAGCCAGCGTCTCGAGGAACGCAGCGGTCTGCTTGTTGGTGAGCTCGAGCTTCTCCGCGAGTAAGCGAACCAGCTGTGTCTTTGTAATTCCCTTTGCCATGTTGTATCTCCTTCGTTCGGTAAATAAATTGTTAAAGCGGAAGCATGGGTCACAGCCCCTCTCCGCAACCTGCCTCTAACGACCTTCCGCTCGCGTCTTCCTGCAACTCTGCCGGAAGCTTCTTGAAGCGGGAATCGCCAGTGTTCACGCGGGTGCAGAGTACCGCGCCGATGTTCACCTTCAACCTTCCCAAGCCCTTTGTCAACGTCAAATCAGCCATTTCCACAGATATTTACAGGTTTCTTGAGGATATGTTCCCTTTTAGGCCCATTTTCACTGGATTTCTTCGCCGTCAAGTCAAAACAGCGGCTTCCGTCCCATCATGGAACGCTCCCTCATCGACGCATCTCCGCCCTTCAGAATCGCTCCATTCAAAGCCTCGACCACCGGAGCCGCCAGCTTGAACCTCCGCCCAATCTCTCGCGCCAACGTCGGCTCCAGCGCCAGCTCCGCAGGCAGGGATGCACGCACTCCCCAGTTCTTCGCGCGCACCAACTCATCCGCCGGATCGTCAGCAGCAAACCCCTTCGGCATACGCGTCAACGCCTGCGCATCAATATCCTCAAACCCCACGCCCCGCGCCTTCGTCAGCTTCTTCACACTCGCGCGATAGCTCTCGTGGTTCTCACTCATCCATCTCCGGATCGTCAGCAACTGCTCGCGCTCCGGCATATACACGCCAGCCGCCACCATCACCTCCTGCGGGCTCACCTGCAGATAAAATCCTCCGCCCGAAGTCTTCTCCATCCCTCGCCGAGCCCACCACGCCGCCAGATGCGTCTTGTACGGCAGCTTGTTTTTACTGAACCGTATATCGCGATAAATCCTCATCGTAATCTTGTGCGGAGGCCGCACATGCTCCGGAGCAAAGCCCTCCATCGCCGCGCTGATCTCCTCCACCAACGCCAGCATGGGAGCCTTCAGAGCGCGCTCATACACCGCCCGCCGCTCCTCAAACCAAATGCGGTCATTGTTGCGAGCCAACCCGCGAAGAAACTTCATCGCCTCAGCAGAAAAGTGTGTCGTCATCGCTCTCGATGCTACCCAACATCGTTCCCCACCACAATGCACAACGGCGAAGACCGAAGTCTCCGCCGCTGCATGCTTCACCGCACCAAAAGATTACTGCACCGCGTTCGGGTAGATCCCCTTCAGCGGCTCAGCCAACTTCTTCTCCAGCTCCGGATGAGGGAACGGCTTGCGAGGCATCATCGCATCGCGCTGGCTGGTGTTCCAAAGGAAGATCGCCTCGACCACCGCCGCCTGCTCCAGGTCGCCCTCGTGCAGCCGGTCATACGTGTCCATATCGGAGTGGTGCGTGCGCGTCTCATAGTCCATCGGGTCCTGCACAAACTGGAAGCCCGGCAGTCCCACCGCATCGAACGACAGGTGATCCGTGCCGCCCGTATTGCGCGTCGTAATCGTCGTCACGCCCAGGTCGTTGAGCGGCGCTATCCACTGCGCAAAGATCGGAGCAATCGCAAAATTCCCCTGCGTATACACTCCGCGCACCTTACCTGTCCCATTGTCCAGGTTGTAGTAGGCGTCCAGCGTCTCCCACTCCTTGGTAGTCTTCAAAGGCCCATGGTTCGTGCTCATAAAGCTCGGCATGCCAGAGGTATCCGGCTTCTCCGGAGGAGCAAACTCACCGAAGTGCTGCTTCACGTAGCCCAGCGAGCCGAACAGGCCTTCCTCTTCGCCCGACCACAGCGCAATGCGAATCGTGCGTCGTGGCTTCAGGTCCAGTGCCTTCAGAATCCGCACCGCCTCCATCGCCACAATCGAGCCCGCACCGTTGTCGGTCGCGCCCGTACCCGAGATCCAGCTATCCAGATGTCCTCCCACCATCACGACCTCATCCTTCAGCTTCGGATCCGTTCCCGGAATCTCCGCCACCGTATCGAAGCCGTGCTCATGGTCGCCCGTAAACTTCGTCTCGATGTTCACCTCTACGGTCACCGGCACATGATTCTGCACCATGCGCGCCAGCCGGTTGTAGTGCTCAATCATCATCACCGCATTCGGAATCTTCACAGCGTTCTCTGGCTTCTGCGCGTTGCGCACAACATTCGCTCCGTTGTCGTCGAAGATGATCCCCGTACCGCCGCCATCGCTACTATCGCGGCTCGGCGTGATGATCGCGGCGACACCCTCATCCGCCATCATCTTCAGAGCCTTCTCCTTCAGCTCTGCAGCCCTTCTGCGCGCCGCCATAAACTGCTCAAGCGTCTGTCCATTGAACCTCCGCGAGTCCTGCCCCACCGCCGTCTCCTTCATCTTCGCGAGCTCTTCATCGGTGTAGCGCCGGAACAGCGGCTCCGTAATATCCGGAGTAGGCCGCATCGCACCCAGCAGCACGATCTTCCCGGCCAGCTTGCCCTTCAGCGCATCCAGTTCCTTCTCATCGGCCAGCGGCACATACACCACCTCTCCACTCACCGGACCCTTGGTCGCAGGAGACCACGGAGCAGCCTGCATCCACAGCGGCTCCGGATCAGGCGACACCATCCGTGCCCATGTATTGATCTGCTGCCAGCCCATCCCAAACTCGCCCCAGTCCTCCAGGTGCGCATTCTCCAGCCCGATCGCGGTCAGCGTATCGCGAGTCCACGCATTGGCCTTCGCCATGTTCGGAGACCCCGTCAACCGAGGCCCAATCCCATCCGCCAAAGCCCCGGCAAACTGCATCACCTTGCCATGCGTAAAGCCTTCCGCGCGTATCCGCGCGTACATCGTCAGATCGATGTCTTCGCTAGCAGGCTGCGGCCCATAATACGAGGGAACAGCCGGTGTCTCCTCAACATGCTTCTTCTTGTCCTGCGCCCCCGCGCTCACAGACACAGAAACCAAAACCGCCGTCAGAGCAGCACCAGCGCTCCAGCGCATAAATTTACAAGCGAACGTCGTCATCAGGGTGACTCCTCGAGAAATAGCTGCACACTAAAAGCCGGATGGCTAAGAATACGCGCCTGCCCCGCAATAAGTCTCGAAATGTGACGATCTACTCTGAGCCGCTACGCCTTGCGCGACTTCCTTGCCATCCGCCGCGACCACTGCACGCCCAGGAACCCCAGCGCCAGCGCCATCACCACCACACCCACCGGAAACCCCGCCGCCTTGTAGGCCAGCGCAAAGTCCGGATGCTTCCCCGTCGCCATCATGTAGAGCAGCAACGCCATGATCGCGAGGAACGTCGTCCCGAAGAACGCCGCCATCCCCGTTGCAACACCCATCAGCAGCGACTGGAACCAGCCCAGCTCCCCCAGTGGGATCCCGAACAACTCACCATCGCGCCGAGCTCGTTCTACATCGTTTGCAGTAGCCATACTCATTTAGAATAAGCTAATGGCAGAGACTCTGCAGACCGGCCTGCCTCACCCCACCTCGCATCTTGTGCGTGCCATCGAAGTCGCCCACGATACCGCGGTTCGGCAATCCCCCAACGGCGTTCGCTTCGCCACCTTCGGCGAAACCGGCCTGGCCGACCTCGACCTCGACCGCATGCTCGAGACCGTCCCCACCGTCATCACCGCCGCGCTCAACGCCAACACCTACTACTTCGTCCCCCTCGCCCTGCGAGAGGCCACCGAAAACCTTGACGCGCCCGCCGACCAGAAGCCCGAAGCCTCCGAGCCCGCCATGGTCGCCAGCGCCTACACCGACGAGTTTTCGCAATCCGCCATCTGCCACCGCAACGTCGAACTCGGCCACGGCAAGCGAGGAGTCTTCATCTCCACTCGCCTCATGAGCGACCGCTTCGCCCTCAGCTTCGAGTTCTTCATCAACGTCGCCCACGCCTTCGTCGATCAGGCCGGAGTCCCCGAACCCTTCGCCGACCTCGTCTGGCAGCAAGCCCTCAGCAACGTGCGTGGCGAGACCAGCATCGACGCCTGGGAGGCTCGCAATCTCGCCTTCGGCCGTCCCGCCAACGCCCAGCCCGAGCCTCCGCCGCCCGCCTCACGCCGCAACCGCAACAGCCTCGCGACCTCGTCCGCCCGGCAGCGTTCCTTCTCCAGCGCGCCCGCATCCATCGCCCAAATCAGCGCGTCAACCCAGCCGGCTTCAGACGCGCAACTCTCCATCGATGAGAAAGAACGCGGCCTCTACCTCGAGGCTACTTTCTCCGACGCGGTCGCCATCTACCTCCTCTCGCTGGCCCTGGACTTCGACTACAGCGAACTCCGCGAGCGAGACTACCCACTCCTCGCCCCCACAGCTCTGGCCGCCCGCCTCCGCCTCGTCGCCGACCTCTACCCGCCCAATCCCACCTACGAATTCGCCGTCCGCTACCGCCGCCGCGCTTAGTAGGCGTTTGCCTTTGCTCCTGCCTATCTTGCTGTCATTCCCGCAGGGAATCTGCTTCTCGCTAGCGCCGCCTATCCTTCCGTAATCTCGACCGGACCCGGAGCGTAGCGAAGGGCCAGTGGAGAGACCCTGAATTGCCGATCTCCCTTGGACTTCGCGCCCTACCGCACAGCCGCCATACTCGCCCGGAACATCCGCTCAAAATCTCCCGCAACCGCAGCATCCTTCGCCGCCGTCTCCACGGCCTTCTGCGCAATCGGCCGCGGATACCCAAGATTCACCAACGCACTCAGCACATCATCCGCCGTCGCTCCCAGCGAAGGCCGCGCCGCAACCCCCGCCGCAGTAAACCCGGCGAGATCGTCGAGCTTGTCCTTCAACTCCAGCACCACGCGCTCGGCCGTCTTCTTCCCAATGCCCGGAATGCGCGGCAGCGTGGCGTGATCGCCACCGCGAATCGCGCCCACCAGCCGCTCCGCCGAGATCCCGCTCAGCACCGTAATCGCCAGCTTCGGCCCGATGCCGGAGATCGTCAGCAGCTTCTCAAACAGCCGCTTCTCCGTCAACTCCGCAAAGCCAAACAGCAGCAGCGCATCCTCGCGCACATGCGTATGCACATGCAGCCGCGCCTCGGCGCCCACGTCGCCGATCTCGGTATACGTCGTCACCGAGATCGCCAGCTCATACCCCACGCCGCCACAATCGATGACGACCGCGTTGGGCGACTTACTCAGAATCTGTCCACGAAGATGTGCAATCACACAGCGATTCTATCGAACACGTGAATACCATGCGCCGATTAGCTCCGAGGAGGGATAATGGGCCACAGCATGAGGAACGTTCAATGAACGTATTGCAGGATCACGAACGATTAATGCAAGTGCGGATTTCACGCGCCGTCGTCCTTCAACTTTTAATTGTGATCCTACTTTTCTGCGTGGCTCCTTTTCGACCAACGACTACCACTCATATCTTTTTCAACTACGGTTTGGCGCTGGGTTTTTTCCTAATTACATATTCACTGGTGATCGTCGCAGACAGCCCAGCTCAGCGGGGCGGCTACTTTGCGCTTCGCTTTCTTGGGTTTCCCAGAACGCGCAGGCTCGTATTCCTGGCCTTCGCTGGCTATACAACTATGGGGCCGCTCGTCGTGTCCAGTTGGTTATTCTCTGTTGGTTCGGGCGGTTCGCGGCCGGTTGAGATGCAGTCCGCCGATGCTTGCCTTCTGATGGCATGTATTCAATCGTGGCTATGTGCTTTGATGATGCGGAGCAGATATCGTAGTTCCGCTTCGCGCAGCAATGCTGCTCTCCGTATGTTCCGGGTGTTGGCAACGTGTGTTCTTGGCGCGCTTGCCGCGCTGTATGTCACTCGAGAATATTCGCTATACCCATTCGCATTGTCCGCGCTGTCGGTCTTGGGCGTCGCAACGCAGATGCGCTACCTATCTAAGGCTGAATTTATAGAGTCTACTGATTTGACAAAGGAGCCACCGATCGGAATCCTCAGCACTCACCGATGATTTTCGATGTAGGTCTCGTGGATCACCGCACGCAGCCGCTCGGTAAGCGCCTCGGCGTCGCGTGTCACCATGCCCACCGTCGAAATCGGCTCTCCGACAATCAACTTCAGCGGCCTCGGCTTCAACGCATACACGTGGATCGGCAGCAGCTCATACGTGCCCACCAGCGTCAGAGGAACCACTGGCACCTGCGCCTTAATCGCCATCCACGCAGCTCCAGCCGCCATCTCCTGGAGCTCGCCGTTGAACGCCCGCCCACCCTCCGGAAAGATCACCATCGGCATCCCCGCCTGCAGCGTCTTCGCTCCACGCGCCAGGCTCACTACCCCCGCGCGCGACGAACTCTGGTCAATCGGCACCTGCCCCGACCGCTCCAGATACCACCCGATAAACGGCACCTTCCATAGCGGAGCCTTCGCCAGAATCCGAAACTGAAACGGCAGCTTTGCATACAGCACCGGAGTGTCGTAGTAGCTCAGATGATTGCTCGCATACACGGCCGCCTGGCCCACCGGTAGCCTCTCCGCATGCTCCAGCGTCACCGGCGACAGCGCTACCCGCAGCAGCACGCGTGCCCAGATCCGCGCCAGCGCATGCTGCTGCCGGCCATTCTCATCCCACACCCCGCAAGCCAGCGAGATCGTCCCAAAGAACACCGTCGCCAACCCCACCAGCGGCAAAAAGAAGACGTAATTCACCCAGCGCATTGCAGTCGACACTGCCGGCCTCGGCGCTTCCGGCGGCGCCATCGTCTCTTCCGTCTTCAGGGTCTCGTTCGTTGCCGACATCTCCCCTATGCTATCGCGCTTCCCCCAACGCCAGCTCCCTCAACTCACCCACCAGGTACACCGACCCCGTCGCTACGATCACCCCATCCCTCGGAGTCACCGCCTCCGCCTGCGCCAATGCCCCCGCCAGATGCGGAGCCGCATGCGCCGGAACATCCAGCCGATGCGCCGCAGCCAGCAACTCCTCCACCGTCGCCGCCCGAGGATTCTGTATCGGAGCAAGAATCACATGGTCCCGCACCCGCGCTGGATCACCTGACGTCGAATCGAACAGCGGCAGCAACACCTGCGCCATCTCGTCGATCTGCTTATCCGCCATGCAACTGAAGATCAGCGTCCGCGGCATCTCCTCCGGAAGCTGCGCCAGCGCCGCCCGCAGCGTCCACGCTCCCGCCGGATTATGCGCCACATCCAACAGCAGCGGAGCATGCCCGCCCCGCGACGCAATCCATTCCAGCCGCCCCGGCCACACGGTAGCCTTCACACCCTGCTCTATCGCCGCATTACCAATTCCAAAACCATGGTTCGTCCGCAACTCAATCGCCGTAGCAATCGCCAGCGCCACATTCCTCTGCTGATGCTGCCCCGCCAGCGGCGAATCCACCAACAGCACCTCCCCGCCAATACTCAACTCATACCGATTCCGAGCCAGCGGCGACCCCGGCCCTAATCCCTGCTCCCTAATCCCTAACCCCTGCTCTTGCCTCTCCCCCGGCAAACACCGCGCCGCATCCACTCCCCGCACACCTAGCCGCACCGCCACCTCGCCAATCGCGGCATTCGCCTCCGGGTGCTGCGACAGCGTCACCAGCACGCCATCCTGCCGCAGAATCCCAGCCTTCTCTCCCGCAATCTCGCGCAGCGTATGCCCCAGAAACTCCGTGTGATCGATCCCGATATCCGTAATCACGCTCACCAGAGGCTCCACCGAATTGGTCGCATCCAGCCGCCCGCCCAACCCTACTTCAAGCACAGCCAGCTCCACACCCTGCTCCGCAAACCAGGTAAATCCAATCGCTGTCACCAGCTCAAAGTAGCTCGGATAATGCGGCAGCTCCCCACCCTCAACCAGCCGCTTCGCCGCCTCATCCACCATCCCCAGCACCCGCCCAAAATCCTCATCGGGAATCTCTTCGAGCCCGTGCAACCCAGAAACCCGCACCCGCTCATTCACCCTCACCAGATGCGGAGACGTATACAGCCCCGTCTTCAGCCCCGCCGCCTGCCCAATCGCAGCCAGCGTCGCCGCCGTCGATCCCTTGCCATTCGTGCCCGCAATCAGCACCGGCGAAAACTTCTTCTGCGGCTCGCCCAGCGCCGCCAGCAGCGCCCGAATATGCTCCAGCGAAAACTTCCGCGGCACACTCCCACTACCCGCGCGACCCACGCGCAACTCCGGCCCCAAAGCCGCCAAACGATCCAATGCCTCTTCGTACGTCATCACATCCTCTAGTCTCGCACCGCGCCCACACTCGCGGCCACGCATACACGTCCCGCCTTACCCCGCAGAACTAAACCGTCTGTTCGTCCCGCAAAATACCGGCCCGTGATCGTCTCGCCATCCACATCCTCGACGACTCGCATCCCCAGCCCATCCAACTCCTGCTCCAACCGCTCCGGCGTAAAGAACAGCTGAAACGGCTCACCCGCCTGCGCGACCCTCGCCCGCAGAGAGTCCTGCATCAGTTGCTCTCGTTCCGCGAGCACCTCTCGAGGCTGCGCATAGTCAAACACCACCTCGCTGTCCGCCTTGAACCTACCCAACACCCGCAGCGTCGCCCGAAACGCCTCCGCTGTAAGATACGGCACCACACCCAGCCAGGCTGTAACCGTCGCCACGCCCTCATCAAACCCCGCCTCGCGCAGTGTCTCTCGCAACGAATCCTTCTCGAAGTCCACCGCCACAAACTTCGCCGTATCTGGCGGCACAATCCCCGCCTCCGCCAGCATCGTCATCTTCCACGCCTGTGTCGCCGGATGATCCACCTCAAACACCCTCACATCCTCATACGTATTCCTGCACGAAAACGTATCCAGCCCTGCTCCCAGCACCACATACTGCCGCACGCCCAACTCCCGCACTCCGGCCGCCAGCGTATCCTCCGCCAGCCGCGCTCGCCCCACCATCCACGCTCGCATCGCCGCAGAATATGGCTGCCGTGACGCCTTCGGCGTCCGCTTCAACTCCTCCTGAAACTCTTTCCCCAATATCCGCACCGCCAGCGGATCATCAAACACCAGCGGCTTCACATCATGAATCTGGTGCGCCGCCCTCCGCA
>JAJYCQ010000025.1 GCA_021778315.1 Acidobacteriota bacterium
ATCTAGTCATACTCAAACACCGAAGCAGGCCGCACCAGCGATTGATACGAGTACCGATACCTCCCCGTAGCAAAATCCCGGTTCACATCCCCATCCGCCTCGTACGCCGGGTCAGGGAACCGTATGTCGTTCGAAGTCCCCGGCAGCCCCTCCGCACTCAGCCCAAACACTCGCAGCACCGGCAACCCGCGCTCGCGATAGCTCGCCACAAAGAAGTCCCGAAACAGATCCACATCCTCAAGCGGAGCATCCGCCTGCTCCGCCAGAATCTCCCGCCAGTACTCCCGCGCAGTTTCCGTCACAGGCGTCCGCATCAGCCGAAACTGCTCAGCCTTATGGTTCGTGCGAATGTAAAAAAATCCATTGCGATGATCTACGTCATACTCCTCATCCTCGACGCGTTCCGCCAGCAAACGAAACGACGCAGTCGGTGTTGCCGCATTCAACACCCACGTCTCGCTCGTCGTATGGCTGCCCGCTTCCAACAATAAATACTCCCGGTCCCGTGTTCTCCCCACGCCCACATTGAACCGCTCGTCCTCTTCGTGAAACACCTCCACCGGCGCCGCTCCCAGCGCCTTCCGAAACACCCTGTCCTGCCGCTTGGTCTGCTCATCCTCAGTCGCGTAAAACAGCGTCTCCGAATCCGGAGCCCACACCACCGATCCCACCCGCTCCGCTGTCTCCGCCAGCATCTCGCCCGTCTCCAGGTTCTTCAACGCCAGCGTGTACTGCCGAAACCCCGTCGCATCGGTCGTATACGCCAGCAACCGCCCATCCGGACTCACGCTCAGTGTCCCCACCTGCATAAAAGGTTGACCCTCCGCCAGCAGGTTCACGTCCAGCATCACCTCTTCCGCCTCAGGTCTCCCCACGGGCCTACGGCAATACCTCGCATACTGCCGCCCCTTCTCCGTCCGAGTCAAATACTCCCATGCCCCATCCCGGTACGGCACCGACACATCGTCTTCCTTGATATGCGACAGAATCTCGTCATACAGCGTCTTCTGCAGCGTCTCAGTTCCACTCATCGCAGCAGCTGTATAGGCATTCTCAGCCTCCAGATATGCCGTCACAGCAGGCGAACCTTTCTCCCGCATCCACCCATAATCGTCTATCAACTCCGTCCCGTGGATAGCAGTCCTCTTCGGCTCGCGGTTAGCAATCGGTGGTGCAACATTCAGTGGTGTCATCATCTTCTCCATACAACAGGATACAGACCGGAACTTCCTGCCCCCGCCGAGCGTAAGATCATATTGTGAACGTCCTGCGGAGACTCGCCTCGCTATTTCTGCTCTGCGTCTTCGCCGCTTCCTTTGCCTGCGCCGAATCGCCCGACCAACTCCCCAAACCCACCAGCTACGTTGCCGATTTCGCCGGCGTCATCGACCCTGCTTCCAAAGAAAACATCGAGCAACTCGCCTGGCAGGTCTACTCCAAGGCCCACGCCACCATCGAAGTAGTCACCATCAAATCCCTCGACGGTCAGGACATCGACTCCTTCACCACCGCCCTCGAGGACAAGTGGAAGGTCGGCCCCAAGTCCACCGACAAGGGCGTCCTCATGGTCTTCGCCATCCAGGATCACAAAGATCGTATCGAGATTGGCTATGGTCTCGAGGGCATCCTCAACGACGCCAAAGTCGGCGACATCCGCCGCAGCATGCACGATGATCTCGTCCAGGGACAATACGGCCCCGGCATCCAATCCGGTGTCCAGCAAATTGCCAACGTCATCGCAGCCGACGCCAACGTCACCCTTACTCCACCCCAGCAATCGGATGCTCCAACCTACCACTACCAGCAAGTCCATCACCGCACCAACTGGGTCGGGATCATCTTCTTCATCATCTTCATCGCCCTCATGCTTCACGGCGGAGGCCGCGGAGGTGGTGGAAGCGGCTGGCTCTGGTTCCTCCGCGGCAGCCTGATGGGAGGCGGCCGCGGTGGCGGCTTCGGCGGCGGCGGCTTTGGCGGAGGTGGTGGTGAAGGTGGCGGCGGAGGAGACTTCGGCGGAGGTTTTGGCGGTGGCTCCGGCGGCGGAGGAGCCAGCGGAGATTTCTAATAAATTAGGCTCAGACCATATCGAGGCTCGCAACAAATGAAAACGTTAGACGCGAAAGGGAATACATCGATGAAGGCTCTTTGGGTAGTACTTGGAGTAGTAGGTTTGTTCGTCCTGGTTGCACTGCTCGGATTCGGAAGTTACGTCTCTGCGAAGAACCAGATGGTGCAGATGAATGAGGACGTCAACCAGTCCTATTCAGAGGTTGACATCCAGCAACAACGCCGCCTCGATCTCATCCCCAACCTCGTAGCCAGCGTCAAGGGCTACGTCAGCGAGGAAGAGACCGTCCTCACCAACATCGCAAACGCACGCGCCGGCGTGATCGCCGCCGGCTCCAATCGCGCCAGCAGCATCAACGCCAACAGCCAGCTCGACGTCGCCATCAGCCCCTTGCTCCGTCTCCAGGAGCAGTACCCCAACCTCAAGGGCAACGAGCAGTTCATGCGTCTCGAGGATGAACTGGCCGGCACAGAGAACCGCATCGCCGTTGGCCGCATGCGCTACAACAAATCCCTCGAAGCCTACAACGTCTATGTCCGTCAATTTCCCAACAGCATCTGGGCGAACATGGCCGGCTTCCATTACCGCGACGAATACTTCAAGGGCAATCCCAAGAACAACGTCGCCCCCACGGTCGACTTCGGCAAATAGTCTTACCGCAATAACGCTCGATCCCGAAGCCCTCGCAACACCTGTTCGATCGACCAGTCCAGCGCCTCGGTGCCGGACACCGTCATCGTAGCTCGTGTCTGCGAGGGCTTCACATATTCGTTCGCCATCGGCTTCGCCGTCGCCTCAAACTGCGCCCGCACCGACTCCTCGGTTCGCCCCCGCTCCCGCACATCCCGATAAATCCTCCGCGCGAGGCAAACCTCATCTGGCGCATCCACATAAATGCTGAAATCATACAGCGGCCAAAGCTCCGCATAGTGCAGCGCAAGAATCCCCTCCACCACCACAAAACGCGCCGGATCCACCACCTCAAACGCCCCCGCAACCCGCGCGTGATGAGCAAAATCGTACACCGGCCGCTGGATCGTTCGCCCCTCCGCCAGCCCCCGAATATGCGCAATGAACAGCTCGCTCTCCAGCGAATCCGGATGATCGAAATTCTGTTGATGCCGCGAGTCAAGAGGGAACTGCGACAGGTCCCGATAGTACAAATCCAGCGGAAACAGCGTCGCATCCAGCTGCGTCGCCAACTCCCGCGCCAGGCTCGTCTTGCCTGACCCCGAGCACCCGCCAATCCCCACCAAAACCGGCCGCTCCATCGCCTCGATCCCTTCCTGTCCCCGTCGCACGAACCCTAGTGTAAGGCCATCACTCGCCCCCGAAACCTAGCCAGCCGTCTCTGCGATCGTCTCCGCCACCCGCGGTACCAGCGCCTTCACCAGCGAGCTGAATTGCGCCTCCACCCGCCGCCCAATCTCCATCACCTCTTCGTGATGGATAATCCGGTCCAACACGCCCGCCGCCATATTCGTCACCAGCGAAATCCCCAGCACCTCCATCCCCATATGCCGAGCCACAATCACCTCGTGCACCGTACTCATCCCCACCAAATCCGCGCCCAGCGTGCGGAACGCACGAATCTCCGCCGGCGTCTCATAGCTCGGCCCCAGTACTGCGACATACACTCCCTCAGGCAGCGGAATCTCCTGCCGTTCAGCCTCCGCATGCGCCAACTTCCGCAGCCGCGCAGAATACGCCACCGTCATATCGAAGAACCTGTACCCGGTCCCCTCGCGCATCCCAAACCGCGGCTCATTCGGTCCCACAGCAGCATTCATTCCGGTCAGATTAATATGGTCGCTGATGGCCACCAGCGTCCCCTCGCCATAGCTCGTGTTAATTCCACCCGCAGCGTTGGTCACAATCAGTCCCGTGCATCCCAGCAGCCCCAGCACCCGCGTCGGAAAGGTCACCTCGCTCATCGAGTAGCCCTCATACGCATGCACGCGTCCCTGCATCACCGCGACATTCACGCCGCCAATCGTCCCCAGCACCAGCTTCCCCGAGTGCCCCTCCACGGTCGACAGCGGCCACCCCGGAATCTCCCCGTAATCAATCGTCGTCGCGCCCTCTACCTGCGAAGCAAAATTCCCCAACCCCGAACCAAGAATGATCCCCAGCACCGGAGCGGCCCGATGCCGTGTGCGGATATGATCAGCCGCCGCCAGCACTTGTTCGTACAAGTCAGCCATCGCTTTCGTCTCCTACTTAATCAGCATGCTCACAATACTCGCGGACATCAAATTCGCCATCGTCCCCGCTAGCATTGCGCGCACTCCCAACTGCGCCAGGTCATTCCGCCGATTCGGCACCAGCGCCCCAATTCCGCCAATCTGCATCCCAATCGACCCCACATTCGCAAATCCACACAACGCGAACGTAGCAATCGAAAACGTGCGAGGAGCCAGAGTAGCCTTCAGCTTGCCAAGCTCCGCAAACGCCAGAAATTCATTGATGATCGTCCGCGTGCCCAGTAAATTCCCAATCACTTTGCACTCATGCCACGGTATCCCAATCAGCCACGCCACCGGAGCCCCCACCACGCCCAGCACATTGTTCAGCGAATGCGGAAACGGAATACGCCCATGCGCCCACGCAAAGTTTGAAATCCCCAGCATGATCGCATTGAACAGCCCCACCAGCGCCACAAACGCCAGCAGCATGATCGCCACATTGAACGCCAACTGCCCGCCGTCGATCGTCCCGCGAGCAATCGCCCCAATCAAATTCTCGTTCTTATGCTCTTCGCTCGGCGGCATCGTCACCGTTCCCGCCGTCGCCGGAACCTCCGTCTCGGGCACCAGCATCTTAGCCACCAGGATCGTTCCCGGCGCGGTCATAATCACCGCCGACAACAGGTCCTTCGCATTGATCCCGAACAGAATGTAGGCCGCCATAATTCCGCCCGAAACATGCGCCATCCCCGACGTCATAATCGTCATCAGCTCCGACCGTGTCGCCCCCGAAAGAAACGGCCGAATCGTCAGCGGAGCCTCCGTCTGCCCCATAAAGATCGACGCCGCCACGTTCGTCGACTCAGCGCCCGACGTCCCCATCGTCCACTGCATCACCCACGCCACCACCTTGATGATCTGCTGCATCACCCCCAGGTGGTACAGCATCGCGAAGAACGCGCTCACAAAAATAATGGTCGGCAACACCGCAAACGCGAACACGCTCAGCGGATTACTCGGGATCCCAAGATACCCGAACACCAGCCCCGACCCGTCAGCCGAGTGCGCCAGCAGCCCCGTAATCACCCCCGAAATACTGCTCAGCACCGTCTGCCCGTACGTCCACTTGATCACCCCAAAGGCGAACACGATCTGCAGCCCCAGCCCCCACGCCACCGTCTTCCATCGAATCGCCCGCCGGTTGGTCGAGAAGGCATAAGCGAGGCCGATGAACACAATAAGTCCGAGCAGTCCGGTAAATCGTCCCAAGGGCAAGCTCCCAGCCATCCGTTGATCCAGGCAGAAATTACGCTATGTCGAAGTGCATGTAGTCGCAGTGTAACCATTCACGACGCCAGGGGCCAGCCCGTCTTTAATGCCGATCTCCCACCAACGGCCCTCCGATGGTATACTAAATTTGGTCGTCGAATCCGATTGGTCTTCTTGCTTGTTCCGGCTGTACAGCTCTACTCGCAAATAAACCAACATTGCGTTCAGCGGTACATTGCTATAAGAGGAACAAGAATAATGGAACAGGGAACAGTAAAATGGTTTAACGATGCCAAGGGCTTCGGATTTGTCAGCCGTGAGAATGGCGACGACGTCTTCGTGCATCACTCCGCCATCCAGAGCAACGGCTTCCGTTCGCTTCAGGAAGGCCAGCGCGTCCAGTTCAACGTAGTCAAGGGCCCCAAGGGCTGGCAGGCCGAGAACGTCCAGGCCCTGTAAGACATCTTTCAGTAGGCCGAAGGGGTGGTTCTTGACGAACCGCCCCTTCTTGCTTTTTTGCCCCACCCTTTGCAACACCCATGCACTACCCCCGGTAAATCCTTCAGTACCACCCCCACATCCCTGCCTTTCTCCGGACCTCTCTCCGGTTGGCAGCTACCTTTGCAGTCCTCAAGACTCTGGAGCGTGCATATGTCCACCATTCCCACCATCGAGAGCAAGTACCACCTCAAGACCATTCACGCTGAAATCGACCTCTTCGATCGCCGCCTCGCGCACCTCAACAAGTACGATGTCTTCGAGACCGAAGCCGCCCGCGCCGCTGCCGCTCGCAAGTTGAACCTCAAACGCGATCCCCTCGTCGTCACCGCCAAGCGCCTCGTCGCCGAAGGCGTCGAGTACAAGGAAAGCGAACTTCCTCGCTCCTTCCGCCCCGATGGCGTTCCCGCTCCAGTTGAAGCCAAGCCCGAGCCGGAAGCTGCCGCCGCTCCACACAACCCCACTGAAAACCGTTCCGCCCGCCGCCAGGGTTCGCCCTACGCCGGGACTTCGCTCGACTGGGAAAAATCCGTCCAGCACTACATGCAGAACAAGTCTGCCAAAGCCTAGCCCACCTGCTGACCCGAGCGGCGCAGACCATCGCGCCGCCCCGCAGCCCATCCTGTAGTCGCGCCTCCCGCTGCCCCCTATCCCCGCACCACCTCGCGCACCAGCGCCTGCCGCTCCGGCCTCGCCTCCCCAATCTGCACCGTAGCCTCCAGCATCCGATACGGCTCGGCGAGCAGCTCCTCCTCTTCGCTAAACAGCGTAAACACCGTCTGCCCAGCCTCCACCCAATCCCCCAGCTTCGCATGTGACTCAATCCCCGCATGCGCGCTCACCGGATCACCCGGCCGCGCCCTCCCCGCGCCCAGCCGCTGCACCGCCCATCCAACTTCCTTGCAGTCCATGCCCGCCAGAAACCCCGCCCGCGAGGCCCGCAGCACCCGCGTCGCCCGTGGCTTGTGAAACGCCGCGGGATCATCAAACACGCGAACATCTCCACCCTGCGCCGCAACGATCTTCAACCACGCCGCATACGCCGCGCCAGACCGTAAAATCTCATCCGACACCCGCGCCCCCTCTTCCGCTGACCTCACCTTCCCCGCCAGATAAAGCATCCATCCGCTCAGCGCATTCGACAGCTCAATCAAATCCGCCGACATCGCATGCCGCACGCCCTTCATAATGTCCACGCACTCCCAAACCTCCACCCAATTCCCCGAAAATCTCCCCAGCGGCTCATTCATCGCAGTCAGCAACGCAACCGTCTTCGTCCCCGCAGCCTCGCCGGTAGACACCATCAGCTCCGCCAGAAACTTTGACCGCTCATACGTCGGCATAAACGCACCCGACCCCACCTTCACATCCAGCACCAGCCCGCGCAGATCCTCCGCCAGTTTCTTGCTCATAATGCTCGCGCAGATCAGCACCGGCGACTCCACCGTCCCCGTATGGTCTCTCATTCCATACAGAATCCGGTCCGCCGGCACCAGTCTCGGCGTCTGCCCTACCAGCGCTGCATGGCACTCCCGCAGCACCTCGCCCATCCTCGCCATGGACAGCTGCGAATCAAACCCCGGAATCGTCTCCAGCTTGTCTAAAGTCCCTCCCGTGTGTCCCAGGCTCCTTCCAGAAATCATCGGCACCGAAATACTCGGTGTTCCCTCCATCCCCGCCGCGGCCAGCACCGGAGCAATCAGCAGCGAGCTCTTATCCCCCACGCCTCCCGTCGAATGCTTATCCACCGTAAACGTCTTCACCCCCGCAGACTCCAGCACCGCAGCATCGAACGTCTCCCCCGAGAACCGCATCGCCCGCGTCAAGTCCGCCAACTCCCGCAGCGACAGCCCGCGCTGAAACACGGCCATCAGAAACGCCCCAATCTGCGCATCTGAGAATGGTTCGCTAAAGCCTCCAATAGCCCCCGCTGCATCCCCACCTGCCGTACGCGAAGTACCCGTACCCGCAATACCGCGCACAAAAAACTCAATCTCCGCAGTCGACAGCTCCCCGCCATCGCGCTTCTTCAGCAACACATCTATTGCATGCAACACGCTCTCACCCATCGTCCCACTCACGCTTTCGGCTCGATATATTCCCCGCGAAACGCCGACGGCAGCAGCTCTCCCAACGTCGTCTCCTCCAGCGCTCCCCCCTCACCGGGATACAGCACCAGCGTCGCATCATCACCAAACTCCGTCAGCGTCTGCCGGCACGCCCCGCAAGGCATACTCGCCGCCTCATTCAAATTCACGACCGCCACCGCGCGCAGCCGGATCTTCGGCCCAAACTCCGCCACCGCCCTCGCAATCGCCCCCTGCTCCGCGCAACTGGTCAGCCGGTAGCTGCAGTTCTCGACGTTGCATCCCGTCACCACCGTCCCATCCTCCAACAGCAGCGCCGCGCCCACGCGAAACCCGCTATAGGGCGCATAAGCGTGTGCCGCCGCAACTCTCGCCAGCTCGCGCAACCGCTCCCGGTCCGCCGAATTCAGTTCCTCGTTCTGCTTCTGTATGCTCATCGTAAGTCGTCTAGGGTAGACGTTCGGCTCCGCCATAGCAAGCCGCACGTCCACCACCATCGGAGTCCCGCATGCCCCGCTCCCTGCCCGCCGCAATCCTCCTCACCCTCCTCGCCGCTGCAACCCTCGCCCCAGCCCAAACGCCTGCACCCACCGTGCCCCCGGCACATGCAGCGCGGCCCGCACCACCGGTGCGCGACCCCCACACCCACGGCTACGTCACCGCAAGGGAACTCCCCGACGGCACCCTCCCCGCGCCCACCGCAAGCGGCAATTTCATCATTGGCCCCACCCACACTCCCGCCCCCGAATCCATCGCCCAACCCAACAACCCGCAGGGCACGGTCCTCGACTTCACCATGTCCTCAGCCGACAGCAAGCTCTACCCCGGCATCGCCCGCGACCCCGGCACCTTCGGCACGCCCGACCCCACCAACCCCGCCAAGCTGGATGTCACCACCAGCCATCCCGCGCCCTACACCCGCAAGGTCACCGTCTACGTTCCCGCGCAGTACGTCCCTGGCACCGCCGCCCCCTTCATCGTAGGAGCCGACGGCCCCGACCATCTCCTCTTCACCGTCCTCGACAACCTCATCGCTGAGCACAAAGTCCCCATCATGATCGCCATCTCCATCGCCAACGGCACCGGCGACGCCCAGGGCTCCGAGCGAGGCCTCGAATACGACACCCTCTCTCCCCGCTACGCCGACTTCGTCGAAACCGAAGTCCTCCCCCTCGTCGAGTCCCACGCCCACGTCACTCTCACCCACGATCCCAACGCCCGCGCCACCATGGGCGGCAGCTCCGGAGGCTCCTGCGCCCTCATCATGGCCTGGTACCACCCCGACCTCTACCACCGCGTCCTCACCTACTCCGGCACCTACGTCAACCAGCAGTGGCCCTGGAACCCCGCCACCCCGCAAGGAGCCTGGGGCTTCCACCAGACCCTCATCCCCAACTCTCCCCGCAAGCCACTCCGCATCTGGATGGAAGTAGGCGACCGCGACCTCTACAACCCCAACGTCATGCGTGACAACATGCACGACTGGGTAGTAGCCAACGAAGCCATGGCCCGAGTCCTCGCCGCCAAGCACTACCCCTACCAATTCCTCTTCGCCCGCAACGCCGGCCACGTAGACCGCGCCGTCCGTGAGCAAACCCTCCCCGAAGCTCTCGAATACCTCTGGAAGGACTACCCCATCCCCACCCCAAAACCCTGACCCGCCCCCGCCTTTGCTGTTGCCTGTTTGTTTGTCATTCTGAGCGCAGCGAACGAACCTACAGTCTCCCGTTCTTGCCCTACCCAACCCCAAAAATCCACGCCCGCCGTCCGCGTAGGACCGCAAATCCTGTCAAGTCCCCAACCTCTCCAAATTCGTCGCAAACCACTGATATCAAGCCAGATAAAACTTCCAGTAACCTGGCATAGTTACCCCATCCCACTCGCTATACTGGATATAGGCTCAACAAACCAGAACCACATCAAAGCCTATCGCCCTTCCATACGCCCATGGCAGCCATAAGTCGTTTGATTAGAATATTTTGACCGTAACCGCTTTAGAATGAATCGTTTGAAGGCAGCCTTCACCCCGCAACTCATTCATTCCATTCGACTTGACTAGAGAAAAGTGAAAGGTGGGGGGAGGGGGGTCTCCTGCATCCAATGCTACGATTGCCACTCGAGAATCTGGCTTTCAGGCAGAATGATGGTGAAAAAGCGAATCCCCAAACCGGACAGCCAACCCCGGGTGACCGCCACCACTCCAGCGGCCGCTCAGGACGACGTTCTTAGCTTATTTCACCCCACCACCGCAGCATGGTTCCGAGCAGCATTCGAGACCGTCACCGCACCCCAGCGCGAAGGCTGGCCCGCCATCTCCCGCGGCGAGTCCACCCTGATCCTCGCCCCTACCGGAACCGGCAAGACCCTCACCGCCTTCCTCTGGTGCATCGACCGCCTGATGTTTCACGGCCCGTCAACGCCCGGCTGCAAGGTCCTCTACATCTCGCCCCTCAAAGCCCTCGCGGTAGACGTGGAGCGAAACCTCCGCGCGCCACTGGCCGGCATCGCCGCCCTCGCCGAGCGCGAAGGCAGCCCCGTCCACCTCCCCACCATCAGCATCCGCACCGGCGACACCAGCCCAAACGATCGAGCCCGATTCAAACGAAATCCCGGCGAAGTCCTCATCACCACGCCTGAATCGCTCTACCTCCTCCTCACCTCCGAAGCAGGAGAAGCCCTTCGCACCGTCGAAACCATCATCATCGACGAGATTCACGCTCTCGTCCCCACCAAGCGCGGAGCGCACTTAGCTCTCTCACTGGAACGCCTCGAAGCCCTCTGCGATCACCCAATCCAGCGCATCGGCCTGAGCGCAACGCAACGCCCTCTCGAAGAAGTAGCCCGCTTCCTGGCCGGAGCAAACGGAGGAGCCATCGGCCTTAGCACGAGCGACGAGCAACCAGCAACGAACAACCTCCAACACGAACCCGAGGAGCGCACAGCCCGCTTCCGTCCAGTGACCATCGTCAACGCTGGAACTCGCAAAGTCCTCAACCTCACCGTCGAAGTCCCTGTCGAAGACATGGCAACGCTAGCCGCAATCGACGCTCCTCCCAACGACCCTGCCTCACCTACTCCAAAGCGCACCAGCATCTGGCAATCCATTCACCCTCGCCTGCTGGAGATCATCCGCAGTCGCACCTCAACGCTCATCTTCGTCAATGCTCGTCGCGTAGCCGAACGTCTCGCAGGAGCCATCAACGAACTCGCTGGCGAACCTATCGCACGAGCCCATCACGGATCGTTAGCTGCGGCGCAAAGGAGCGAGATCGAAGAGCTCCTCAAAGCCGGCCAGCTCAAGGCCCTCGTCTGCACCTCCTCGCTAGAGCTAGGAATCGATATGGGAGCAATCGACCTCGTCATCCAGATCGAAGCTCCTCCCAGCGTCGCCAGCGGCATGCAGCGCATCGGTCGCGCTGGCCATCAGGTTGGAGCGCCATCAACAGGCATCATCTTCCCCAAGTACCGAGCCGATCTCATCGCCTGCGCAGCAGTGACGCAAGCCATGCACCAAGGCCATGTCGAGTCCACGCGCTTCCTCCGCAACCCACTCGACGTCCTCGCCCAGCAGATGGTCGCAACCATCGCGCATCCTCCCTTGCCCGCCGACGAAGCAGCTCTCCGCAACCGCTCTTCAGCCGGCGACGAGCAGGAAGCCCCAGGAATCTCCTACACCGCTCTCCTCACCCTCATCCGCAGCGCCGCTCCCTTCGCCGCTCTCACCGCCTCGGTCTTCGACGGAGTCCTGGACATGCTCTCCGGTCTCTATCCCTCCGACGAGTTCGCCGAGCTTCGCCCTCGCATCACCTGGGACCGCACCCGCAACTGGCTCACTCCGCGACAAGGCGTCAAGCGCATCGCCATCCTCAACGGCGGAACCATTCCAGATCGCGGCCTCTACGGAGTCTTCCTCTCCAACAGCAGCAAGCCCGTTCGCGTCGGCGAGCTCGACGAGGAGATGGTCTTCGAGGCTCGCACCGGAGAGACCTTCGTCCTCGGCGCTTCCACCTGGCGCATCGACGAGATCACACACGACCGAGTCCTCGTCAGCCCAGCTCCAGGTGAGCCTGGCAAGATGCCCTTCTGGCACGGCGATCAGGCAGGCAGACCGATCGAGTTCGGTCGCCGCATCGGAGCTCTCATCCGCGAACTTCGCTCCATGCCACGCAGCGCGGCCCTAGCCAAGCTCACCCACGAGCACGACCTCGACCAGCAAGCCGCAGAGAATGTCCTCCGTTATCTCGCCGATCAGGAGCTTGCCACCCAGGAGGTTCCCGATGATCGCACCATCGTCATCGAGCGTGTCCGCGATGAGCTGGGCGATTGGCGAGTCTGCGTCCTCACTCCCTTCGGCAGCCGAGTCCACGCTCCCTGGGCAATGGCTGCCGCAGCCCGCATCAAAGCTACTGGCCTCGATGTCGAGACCATGTGGAGCGACGACGGCTTCGTCCTCCGCTTTCCCGACACCGAAGATCCTCCCAACGTCGACGTCGTCCTCATGGCTCCTGAAGACGCATCCGAGCTCATCATGCAGCAGCTCGGCTCGACAGCTCTCTTCGCGGCCAAGTTCCGCGAAGCAGCCTCGCGCGCTCTGCTTCTTCCACGTCGCCGTGCCGACGGACGAACTCCTCTCTGGCAGCAGCGCAAGCGTGCCTACGACCTCCTCAGCGTCGCCTCGCGCTACGCCAGCTTCCCCATGCTCCTCGAGGCCTATCGCGAGTGCCTGCGCGACGTCTTCGACATGCCTGCGCTGATGGAGACGCTTCGCTCCATCCAGAACCGCTCCATCCGCGTCCACATCACCGACTCGCGCACCCCTTCGCCCTTCGCCGGAGCTCTGCTCTTCAGCTACGTCGCCAACTACATCTACGACGGCGATGCTCCAGTAGCCGAGCGTCGCGCCCAAGCCCTCTCCATCGACCAGGATCAACTCCGTGAGTTGCTGGGTGATGCAGACCTCCGCGAGCTCCTCGACGTCGCTGCCATTGAGGAGACCGAAGAGCAGCTCCAGTGCATCGCCGAAGGCTACAAGGCGCGAAACCTCGACGGTGTACACGACGTTCTCCTCCGCCTCGGCGACCTCACACGCGTGGAGCTAGCAGCACGCAGCACCACTCCTGATGTTGCCGAGAGCGTCGATCGCCTCCTCCGTGCCCGGCGCGCACTGGAGCTCATGATCTCTGGCGAAAAGCGATTGATCGCCATCGAAGATGCTGCTCGAGTCCGCGACGCGCTCGGAGTTCCTCTGCCTCCAGGCTTGCCCACAGCCTTCCTCGAGCCCTCCGTCGATGCCTTACTCGATCTCGTCCGACGCTACGCTCGAACCCACGGCCCATTCACTACCGTCGATGTCGCCGACCGCTATTGCTTACCCAAACAGGTTGTCGAATCGATCCTTCAACGCCTCGTCAGCCTAGGCCGCGTGATCGAGGGAGGCTTCCGTCCAGGCGGCCTCAACCGCGAGTGGATCGATGCGGAAGTCCTGCGCACGATTCGCCGCAAGTCGCTTGCCAAGCTCCGCAAGGAAGTAGAGCCAGTCGAGCAGCGTACACTCGCCCGACTCATCACCCGCTGGCAAGGAGTCGTTCAACCTCGCCGCGGTCTCGATGCTCTGCTCGACACCATCGAGAACCTACAGGGAGCTCCGCTTCCCGCGAGCCTGCTCGAATCTGAGATGCTTCCTGCACGCATCATCGGCTATAAGCCGGGAGACCTCGACACTCTCATTGCTGCTGGCGAAGTCGTCTGGACAGGCTTCGATGCGCTCGGCGAACGCGATGGTCGCATCGGCCTCTACCTCGCCGAGAAACTCCCTCTGCTCTGGCCGCCAAGACCAGCCCCAACTGTTGCCGATCTCGACAGCAGGCAGCAGGGAATTGTCGACTACCTGCGCAGCAACGGAGCATCATTCTTCCAGCCGCTGCACGACAGCATCGGTGGAGGGTATCCAGGCGAGACGCTCGACGCTCTCTGGTCACTCGTCTGGCAAGGATTGCTCACCAACGACGCTCTGCACGCACTGCGAGCCTACTGCGAGAGACCTTCCAGCAGTCGTGCATCGAAGCCCTCTCGGCGCAGCCACAACCAGACCGGCTTCCGGAGTCGCAGAACAACGCCTCCAACCGCACAAGGTCGATGGAGCCTCAACGCGATAGCCTTCGATGGCTTGGGCACAGCGCTCAACACGCCAGCACATCAGACACAGTGGAGCCACGCTATGGCCCAGCAGCTACTCACGCGCTACGGTGTGGTCTTCCGCGAGACCGCGCACGCCGAGAACCTTCCCGGAGGCTTCTCAGCCATCTACGACGTCATGAAGGTCCTCGAAGAGACAGGTCGCGTTCGTCGCGGCTACTTCGCCGCCGACCTCGGTGCAACCCAGTTCGCCATGCCAGCTGCTGTCGACCTTCTTCGTTCCCTTCGAACGAATACTCAGGCCGACGCAAACGAGGTTGTGATGCTGGCCGCAACGGATCCGGCCAATCCTTACGGAGCTCTCCTGCGCTGGCCCTCTCCACCCGAAGAAGGCTCCTCGCTGACGCGCAGCGTTGGTGCCCGAGTCGTTCTTGTCGATGGAGCGCTCACGGCTTACCTCCGACGGGGCAATCCAAACCTTCAAGTCCTGCTGCCAGACGAGGAGCCTGCGCGATCACAGACAGCCAGGAGTTTGGCGGAGTTCCTCGTTGCGAGTGTTCAGCCCGAGGACTCGGCCAGTGAATCACATGGGCGTTCGGGAATGCTCATCACCTCTGTGAACGGCAATCCAGTCATAGAACATTCGATCGCGCGATTTCTGCTCGATGCTGGATTCCAGCCAGCTCCGCTTGGCTTCAACGTAAGACGCAATCTCCCACCCCTTCCAACCTGCAAGGGGAATGACGTGCGACACCCTTAAATTGCGTCCAACTTCATTCCTGCGGCTGATCCTTAGGCATGTCCTTGCCCGTACCAAAGATCTTCTGCAACAAATTGCGATGTTTGGCTGGGTCTGCTGGCTGTGAATCAGTTGTAGTCTGCGTGGGAGCAGTTGCAGCAGTAGCAGGAGTGGCAGCGGCTGAGGCTGCGGCTGGCTTCTCCGACTTCCCTCCGAAGAAGCTGAAGATCTTGCTTCCCAGTGACTGAGAGTTTTCGCCCATGTGGGAGCAGGTGCTTTGGGGCGCTGTACCGACAAGGAATGCTGCCGAGAAGGTATCAGCCGGACAGGAGTCGTCAGCGATCAGGTCTGTCGCGCGGTCGATGCGCAGCACCTCGACGCCGTCTGGCGGCGTGAAGGGCTTCATGTCCGAATACTGCGGGATGCGAATGGCACGATTCATAAATCCGGCCCAGATGGGAGCGGCTGCGTCGGCGCCCTGAAGCTTGATGTCGGCGTAGTCGTCGTTGCCGATCCAGATGATGCAGAGCAGGTTAGATGAGTAGCCGGCGAACCATGCGTCGTTGGAGGTTCCGGTCTTGCCAGCAGCAGGCGCTGTGAAGCCGTGGGTACGGACCGAAGCTGCTGTACCGCGGGCCATGACGCCTTCGAGTAGAGACTGCGTAAGGAAGGCTACGCGAGGATCGAGGACCTGCTTCGCCTCAGGTGCGAAGTCTGCAACAATATCGCCGTTGGCGTTGCGGACGCTGGCAAGCACCCAGGGTTTGAGGTGTACGCCGTTGTTAGCGAAGACGGTATAGGCCCCTGCCATGTCGATCGGTGTAGCGTCGTAGGTGCCGATCGCCATGGAGGGCGTTGCCCGAGCGTTCACAATGCCGACGGAGTGAGCCAGCGTTGCGACATTGTCGTACCCGACCTTTTGCGCAAGGGCGATCGTAGCTATATTCAGCGAGTGTTCGATCGCCTGGGCAGCTGTCACCATACCTGGGTATTCGCCCTTGACGAAGTTTCCGGGGATGTAGGGCTTGCCGTTGGTACTGAAGTCCTGCGGGTCGTCGTTGAGCTTGGTCAGGGCAGTGAAGACACCACCGCCATCGAGCGTGGTGCCTGCGAGCGACGTGTCGTATGCGGTCGCATAGACGAAGGGCTTGAAGATAGATCCCGTCGGACGCTCTGCTATGGCGTGATTCAGTTGCGAAATGCCATAATTGCGGCCGCCGACCAGCGCGAGGATCTGACCAGTGTGCGGGTTGAGTGCCACAAGTGCGACTTGTGGATAGTTGATGGGTGTTGTGTCATTGCCCTTCTTGTGATGGGCCGCGTAGCGCTTGCGAACGAGTTCGTCGACATTCTTCATGCCGGCTTCGACGGCATCAGACGCGGCGCGCTGCAACTCGGGGTCAAGCGAGGTGTAGATGCGGAGAGCACCACGTGAAGTTTCGGAGTCCCCCAATCGCTGCACAATCTGATCGTGAACGAGGTCGACGAAGTACGGAGCTTCACTCCCGTCTGCGTTGGGCGGCGCAAGCCGAATCGGCTCAGCCTTTGCCTTTTCTGCTTCAGCGGGAGAGATGGCTTCGGTCTCGACCATCGAGTCGAGTACGAGGTTGCGCCTCTCCATCGCGCGCTCTGGATGCCTGTAAGGAGCAAAGTAATTTGGACGCTGAATCATGCCAGCGAGCAGCGCGCACTCTGCAAGATCAAGTTGCCGCAGATCCTTACCGAAGTAGGCTTGCGCGGCTTCACCGAAGCCATTGATCGAGAAGGAGCCACGCTGTCCCAGGTTGATCTGATTAGCGTACATCTCGAAGATCTGCTGCTTATTGAAGCGAGCTTCAAGCTGAAACGTAATCATGACCTCAGCGATTTTTCGCGAGTAGGTCTTCTCGGGAGATAGAAAAAAACCGCGTGCCAACTGCTGCGTCAAAGTGGATCCGCCACAGTTCATGCGGTGAGCGAGAACATCCTCAAACGCGCACTTTGCTGTGCGAACGTAATTAATTCCGGAGTGCTCAAAGAATCGTCGATCTTCAATTGCGAGGACGGCTTGTACCAAGCGCGGCGGAATCTGGCTGTACGTAACGAGACGACGCTTGGTGCGATTCTTATCCTCGGACAGGGCGGTGATGAGCTGCGGCTCCAGCTTGTAGGCGGAGAGTGCTGCCCCATTCTCCGCAGTGATGCTCTGCACCTGGCCGCCGGTGGTGGTGATGGTGGCGCCGTCCATGGCGAGGTAACTTTGTGGACCGGGCTTGATGAGTATCGAGTTGCCGCGAAGCTCATAACTGCCGAGTTTTGTGTTGCCGTCGTATCCTGCGCGACGCAGCGCTGCAGCAATGGATGCGGCGGAAAGCTGTTGTCCAGGACGCACCTCTTGCGGAGCGGCATAGACCTGAGACGTGGATGCAAAGAGCGGACCCTTGGCTAGCCTTTCATCGACGAGTCCTCGATATTCGTGGTAGTAGTAGCCGAAGATTGCTGCGCCAATTGCTGCGATGACCACGACCAGCAAAAGAGCAGCGCGCACGATCTGCCACAAAAGGGGATGGTTCGTGCTACCGAGTTTGACTTTGACTGGCATAGGATAAGGAACAGAAGTGCCTAATGCTTGGACGCAACGAGCAATGATTTGAGATGCGTTGTTATGGAATCTAAAGGAAGATCTGTCGTGGACTGATTTCGGCGATCCACCAATTCAAGTTGCCCCTCGGCGAGCTTCTTACCGATGTTGATACGGTAGGGAACTCCGATCAATTCAGCATCCTTGAACTTCACTCCAGCGCGCTCGTCACGATCATCAAGCAGTACGTCGATTCCTGCTGCCTCTATTTCTGCAGCCAGTTTCTCGCCAGCCGCGAGCAGTTCCGTTTCGCGCACATTCGTGATGGTCACGATGACCTCGTAGGGCGCGATGCTGGGGGGCAGAGCGTACTGCTCGGTCGCGGACTGGGCGGCGAATTTTGCCGCACTGGATTCGATGGCCGCTGTGAGAATGCGTTCGATGCCGATGCCGTAGCTGCCCATGATGGGCGTGACCTCTTTGCCATTGGAGTCGAGTACGCTTGCTCCCATGGACTTGGAGTACTTGTAGCCGAGCTTGAAGATATGCCCAATCTCGACCGCCTTGCCGAGGCGCAGAGGTTCGCCACCCAGGGGATCGAGTTCCCCCTCATTGATGTTGCGAATGTCGGCGATGAGGGTCGGGGTGAAGTCGCGGCCTGGCGTGACGTTGCGGTAGTGGTAGTCGAGCTTGTTTGCTCCGGCAACCAGATTGGCGCGGCCTTCCAGCCCGAGATCCATCACGACGATGGTCTTCAAACCTTCGCTGGGTTTCTCCCGCAGCACGCCCTTGAGCTTTGCGAGCGCTTTGCCCGAGTTAAGGCCATTGAGCGAACCTTGGGTCATTACCTCAGCAATACCGATTGGACCAAGGAATCCGGCGGGACCTCCGATGTGTAGTTCAAGCTCCTCGGGAAGCATTGGGCGAAGCTCAGCGATACCAGCGATGGCGGAGAGCTTGGTCTCATTGACTTGGTGATCGCCACGGAGAAATGCGACGACTGGTCGCGGCAGAGACTCGGATGTGATCGTGGTGGGAAGCCCCATGAAGGCGACGCACTTGATGTCCTGCGAAGCCTGGATGCTGAAGAACTCTGTGACATCGGCGATTGAGGCTTTGCCCGGTGTGTGGACGAGTTCGGGCAGGCCATCTCCGGTGGGCTGCAGATCGTCGACAGGAGCGAGCTTGCTGGTCGCCTTCTCGAGGTTGGCTGCATAGCCGGAAACGGAGCTTGCGATGAGGTCTTCGCCGGCTTCGGTGTAGACCATGAACTCTTGAGACTGTGACCCGCCCATTGCGCCCGAATCGGCTTCGACGGCGACAAACTCAAGACCGCAACGCGTGAAGATCGTGCGATATGCTGCATCGTGTTTGTCGTAGCTGAGGTCGAGACCTGCGGCATCGATGTCGAAGGAATAGGCGTCCTTCATGATGAACTGGCGAACTCGAAGCAGACCGGACTTCGGGCGCGGCTCGTCGCGGAACTTGGTCTGAATCTGGTACCAGATCTGGGGGAGCTGCTTGTAGCTGCGCAACTCGTTACGAGCAATGGAGGTCATGACCTCTTCGTGCGTCATCGCGAGGCAGAGCTCAGCGCCTTTGCGATCCTTGAGGCGGAACATGTTGTCGCCCATTCCGGTCCAGCGGCCGGACTCCTGCCATATTTCTGCAGGGTTCAGCGCGGGCAGAAGGAACTCCTGGCCGATCTTGTCCATCTCTTCGCGAACGATCGCGATGATCTTGTTCAGGGAGCGCTGTCCGAGCGGCAGGTAGTTGTAGATGCCTGCGCCAAGTTGGCGGATATAGCCGGCGCGGAGGAGGAGCTTGTGGCTGGCGACTTCCGCGTCTGCCGGAGCCTCGCGGAGTGTAGGGATGAAGAGCTTGGACCAACGATGCATATCCCTCTGATTGTATCGGAGTGGAACGAATCCCTCCGGTTGAGGGCCTCAGGAGAGGAGGTCGTGGAGATGCAGGATGCCGACGGCTCCCGTCTTTGCGGTGCCATCCGTCGTGACGACGAGTGCGGTGATTTTGTGGCGTTCCATGAGCGCGAGCGCGTCTCCGGCGAAAATGCTTGGAGCGACGGTCCGTGGAGATGCGTTGAGGATCTCGGCTGCGGTCTGGTGAAATGCCTCGGGGCCGCTAGTGGCGAAGAGTCTGCGGAGATCGCCGTCGGAGAGAATACCGAGGAGCTTGCCAGCGGACTGAATGGTGGTCATGCCGAGACGTTTGGCGGACATTTCGTGGATGATCTGCGGGAGCGTTGCGTCGGGTGGGACGACGGGAATGGCTTCGCCGCTGTGCATGAGCTGATCGATGGTGATGAGGCGCTTGCCGAGTTGGCCTCCTGGGTGGAGCTCGGCGAAGTCCAGTGGCTGGAAGTTGAGGCGGCGACTTACATCAATGGCGAGTGCGTCGCCTAGCGCTAGCATGGCGGTTGTGGACGCTGTGGGTGCCAGTTGGTGGTTGCAGGCTTCGCGATCGACGCTGACGTCGAGGACGTGCTTGCTGGCTTTCGCGAGCGTGGAGTCTGCACAGCCGGTGAAGCTGACCAGTATGATGCCGAGACGCGGCAGAATTGGGAGAAGTCGAAGTAGTTCTTCGGTCTCGCCAGAGTAGGAGAGGGCGAGGAGAACGTCTCCGGAGTGGAGTAGGCCGAGGTCGCCGTGGAGAGCTTCTGTGGGGTGCAGGAACTGTGCGGCGGTTCCGGTGGAGAGCAGCGTTGCGGCGATCTTGCGGGCGATGAGGCCGCTTTTGCCGATGCCCGTGAGGACGACGCGATGGCCGCGCTGGGAGGTTGCGGCGAGGAGGGAGGCGACCTGTTCGAAGGCTTCGCGCTGCGGACCTTCGAGCCGCCGGGCAATTTGCTCGAGGGCGGCGGCTTCGATGCGGACTAGTTCGGCTGGGCTGCAGTCGTCGGATTGGGGGAGGTTGGTCATGGTGTATCGGTGGTGATGGACAGACAGAATGCTAGCAGACGCGGAGAACAGCGATAGAATATAGACAGCGCTGGAGCATGTCCGACCGGCGCCGAAGGATGTTCTTGTGGCACGTCGCTTGGCTGTATTGGGATTGCTGGTAATTGGTGTAACGATGATGATCGTGGCCGGAATGCATAATCTGCGTGCTCGGCGCGAGGCGATACAGAAGGCGCAGCAGAGTGAAGTTGTGCTGACGAAAGTGGATTCGCCGGCGAGCAGCGATTCGGATCCGATGGCGCAGACTATGATGGGCAAGGTGGCTCCCAACTTCACGCTGGTCGATATCAAGGGCAAGAAGGTCTCGCTGGCTGACTTCAAGGGACATGCCGTTGTGGTGAACTTCTGGGCTACCTATTGCGGTCCATGCAAGCTGGAGATGCCCTGGTTTCAGGATCTTGGAGCGAAGTATCAGGCGAAGGGCCTGGTGATTCTTGGGCTCGACCAGGATGATGGAATGGCGACTGAGGAGGTTGCTGCGGCGTCGCGGCGGGTGGGGGTCACCTATCCGATTCTGATGCCGGATGACAAGGTTGCGAAGGATTATCAATTGAGCGACTATCTGCCGGAGACCTACTACATCGGGCGAAATGGCAAGGTGGTGGACCAGACCATTGGTGCTCATTCGAAGGATGAGCTGGAAGCCGATATTCAGAAGGCGATTGCCACAGGTGGACAGTAATGCAGGAGTTAGAGATTAGGGAACAGGGATTAGGGCTGTTGTGGCGTGGGCTGGCGGTCGTGGCGCTGATGACCTGCGCTGTGAGCGCGCAGGAGATTCAGTTGGGTGGCGCGCGGGCGGCGGCGCAGAAGGGACATGTGGTTCTGGTCTCCGATACGATTGCGGTTCCGGCTGGAAAGCCAGAGTTTGCTGAGCTGCGCTTCCATGTGGACCCGGGGTTTCATATCAACTCGCATACGCCGATGGATGACCTGCTGATTCCGACGATGCTGCGACTGGACGTTACGCCAGGCGTGAATGTGTTGGCGGAGGAGTATCAAAAGGGCACGGCGTTTCGGCTGAGCGTGGGTTCGGGTGGGGCACCGGGCGAGACGCTGGATGTCTACCAGGGGGACTTCCGGGTGAACGTGCGGCTGGTGGTGCCGAAGGGTGCATCGACGCTGACTGGGACGCTGCACTATCAAGCCTGCGATAACACGGCTTGCTTCCCGCCGAAGACGCTTCCGGTGATGATTGCCGTGACGGGCCAGTAGGGCCTGTCCGCTGCTGGCCGGCTATGTCCAGTCGGAGTACCCAAGCGGAGGGGTACCCCCCCTCCCCCCTGGTTTTGTAAAATCTCTGGAATCAATAGATACGATTTCCACAGGCTGTAAAATATTCCATTCAGGCGGGTTGCGGGCAAAATATTCAAAACATTGGGGTTACGGGTTTTGTGTCTGCAAGCTGCTCATTGCAGAACGGTTGCAGTCAAAATATTCATTCGATTGGGGTTAGTCGATTGGGGTGGGGCGGGGCGCTGTGGATTTTAGGCTCTAGTCCAATTATAGCGAGCGGGGACTGGGATCATGCCAGATTTTTAGATTTATTATCTGGTTTTATTTGTTGGAGTTGCGGGAAATTTTGGGTGCTGAGGGGCTTGACAGTCCTGCGCGGAGGGCGAGGGCCCGAGCCTGGGGTTAGGCGGGGTGGGTGGAGAGGGAGAGGGTGTTGCCGTCGGGTCTTTGAACCAGACTGGATGGGGCTCCGCCGGGGGCGGTCTAGGCGCAGCAGGGTGAGGAAGGTGCGAGCGGCCTTTGTGAGCCAACACCGTCGGGGTCCTTCGACTGCGTAGCTCGCGGAGGCGCGAGCTACTTCGCTCAGGATGACAGAATGTGGGGTGGCGCCAGGGAAGAACGGGAGGAAGCAGGTTCCTCGCTGCGCGTGGAAAGACAGCCAGAAAAGCAAGGGCAACGGCAACAGCCAATACGGGGGTCCTTCGCTTCGCTCCAGGATGACGGCGAAAAACAAACAACGGCAAAAGCAAAAGCCAATGCAGGTCTCTCCACTGCGTCCGTAAAAACGAGGACGCCGGTCGAGACGACCACGTGTGGAGATACTATTTGCGGTATGGGGTGCTATTTGCGCTGGTTGGCTTGCTTCTTTTGGGTTTCGAGGAAGCGGCGGAGGCGGTCGAGGGAGCGGGATTTGCCGAAGACTACCAGGCTCTCGGTGAGGGGTGGGCTGGTGGTGCTGCCGGTTAGGATCGCGCGCAGGAGCATGAAGTTTTCTTTGACGCTCCACTGTTTGGCTTCGCCGAGGGCTTTGAGGGTGGACTCGATGGAGAGGGCGTCCCAGTCGGCGGCTTCTAGCGCGGTGAGTTGCTCGGCGGCGAAGGCTACGGTCTCTTCGAAGGTGCGCTTTTTGGGGAGCCAGACGGACTCGGCGGGGGAGATGTTGTCGGCGAAGAAGAAGCTGGTCATGTCGCCGAACTGGCCGAGGGTCTCCATGCGGGCCTGGACGAGGGGGGCGATGGAGCGGATGTAGTCGTCGGAGAGGATGGTGCGGCGGAGGGCGGCGAAGAAGGCGTCGGGGGAGAGCTTGCGGAGGTATTCGCCGTTGAGCCACTTGAGCTTGACGAGATCGAAGACGGGGCCGCCGAGGGAGATGCGGTTGAAATCGTACTTAGCGAGCATCTCGGGGAGGGAGAAAATGTCGCCTTCTTTGGTGTTGAGGCCTTTGCTGACGATCTCTTCTTCGGTGGGCTGGGCCATTCCGCCGCCCATGAGTCCGAGGAAGTTGAGCATAGCTTCGGGGAGGTAGCCGGACTCGCGATAGTAGATGAGCGAGACGGGGTTTTTGCGCTTGGATATTTTGGACTTGTCGATGTTGCGGAGGAGCGGCATGTGCCAGAAGCGCGGGAGTTCCCAACCGAAGGCGTTGTAGAGGAGGACGTGCTTGGGGGTGGAGCTGATCCATTCCTCGGCGCGGATGACGTCGGTGATGTGCATGAGGTGGTCATCGACGACGTTGGCGAGGTGGTAGGTGGGGAAGCCATCGGACTTCATGAGGACCTGGTCGTCGACGTTGTTGTGATCGAAGCGGATGTCGCCGCGGAGCTCGTCGCGGAAGGTGGTGGAGCCTTCGGTGGGGACTTTGAGGCGGACGGTGTAGGGGCGGCCTTCGGCCAGGTAGGCGTCGATTTGAGACTGCGAAAGATGGCGGTGAGCACCGTTGTAGCGGGGGGGCTGTTTGGCGGCGATCTGGGACTGGCGCATGGCTTCGAGCTCTTCGGCGGTCTCAAAGGAGCGGTAGGCAGTGCCATTAGCTAAGAGGATCTCTACGTGCTCGCGGTAGATTTCGGTGCGCTCGGACTGGCGGTAGGGGCCGTAGGGACCTCCGACGTCGGGGCCTTCGTCCCAGGTGAGGCCGACCCACTTGAGGGCGTCGAAGATCATCTGCTCGGAGGTGGCGACGAAGCGGGCGCGGTCGGTGTCCTCGATGCGGAGGACGAACTGGCCGCCGCGCTGTTTGGCGAAGATGTAGTTGAGGAGGCCGATGTAGGCCGTGCCAACGTGGGGGTCGCCGGTGGGCGAGGGGGCGATGCGGACGCGGATGGGGCGGGTGTCGGGTGCGGCGGAGGCTGTGTCTGTCATAAGGCTTCGAACCCCATGTTAACAGAGCCGCTACGCCGCACCTGTGCACCGGGGCTAGATCTGGGGCGGTGGCGGTGCGCTGGTGTAGTTGGTTGGAGGCGGCGGGTAGTTCGGAGGAGGTGGAGGATAAGGCTGCAGTCCGGGATAGAGTTGTGGCGCAGGGATCACCTTCCAGTCGGCAAAGGCGAGGATGCAGAGCGGGATAAAGATGCCGATGATCGGAACGAGAACCAGCAGAGAGAGTGGCCCGGCGAGGCCGGCTTTGGCGAGGGCTCGCCAGTAGAGGAAGATGATGGCCGCGGTGAAGAGGAGGCCGATGGTCATGAAGATGCCCATCATGCCGGCGAGGGCGGCGGAGAGGTGTTGTGCCTGATCTGGATCCATGGACGTGCCTCCGGGGGAGTTGCTGCCAATGTAACCGACTGTGGGCGCGGGATGAAGAACTATTTTGCGGTGATGCTTTGCGGTGGTTCTAGGTGAGGTCGTCGGTGTCGAAGGTGGGGAGTTTGCGTCCGAGGGCACTGAGGTCGCGGGGCTTGGAGACGGCGGCGAGTGCGGCGTCGATGTCGGCTTCGTTGGGGATATCGGCTTCCAGAGAGAGCTTTTTGTGCTGGTTGGGGAGATCGATGGACTCTAGGAGGACGACGACGTGGGCTACGGCGGTGCCGTCCTGGGGAAGGCCTTCGGGGGTCTTGCCCTTGATGCTGACGTTGTTGACGTCGAGGCTGAGGAGGTCGGCGACGCGCTCGCGCATCTCGCCGGCGATGGGGACGATCTTGGGGCGGTGCATGATGAGGACGCAGTCGATATTGACGATTTTGAAGCCTACGAGGGCGATCTCTTCGAGTGCAGTCTTGAGGAAGACGGTGGAGTCGGCGCCCTTCCACTTGGGATCGGAGGGGGGAAAGAAGGTGCCGATGTCGCCTGCGGAGACGGCTCCGAGGAGCGCGTCGGTGATGGCGTGGAGGAGGAGATCGCCGTCAGAGTGGCCGGCGAGGCCCTCGGGGTGGTCGATGTGCAGGCCGCCGATGACCAGGGGGACGTCCTTCTTGAAGGCGTGGGAGTCGAAGCCGAGGCCGATGCGCATGCTCATTGCAAATGATTCTAAAGCTGCGCGGGGAGGAATGCGCGGTGGAAACGGAGAAGCCCGCTTTATGGCGCGATGAACGCACGGTCCGGACGGGCTTAGCCGATGTTGTCGCAGCAGGGGCTGCCGGTGGATTTCCGGTTGTCCCTGGTGGAGGGGGAGTGCCAGGCCGCCACGGAGAAGGTGACGACGAGAGGAACGATGGTCCAGAAGAGATTTGCCATGGTGTTCTCCGGGGCTCATGCGCTGAGCCCTAGCGGTGATGGTTGGTTGAGTGCGGGGCCCACGTCTCGAGGGTGAGACGTGGGCGGGTTGGGTTGGGTTAGCGAGTGTTTGCTGTAGCGAGCTGCGCTGTTAGCGAACGCCGCCGGCGGCGTTGATGATCTGGCCGGTGATCCAGCCGGCGTCGTCGGAGGCGAGGAATACGGCTGCTGTGGCGATGTCGTTCGGCTGACCGGTGCGACCGAGTGGGGTCTTGGAGACAGCGTCTTTGTGGAAGTCGGAACCGATGAAGCCTGCGGTATTAGAGCATTTCTCTCATAGGTATACTCTGCATTCTTTGTGTCTGAACCATGCGTGAGCGTTTTCTGGAGTGATCTCTGCAAGGCGTTCTGTCAGGACGAGATCGAGAG
>JAJYCQ010000050.1 GCA_021778315.1 Acidobacteriota bacterium
CTCAAACAGCACCCGCTCATGCGCCACATGCTGATCCACAATCCACAATCCCTCTTCATTCGTCGCCAGAATAAACGAGTCCCGCAACTGCCCCAGCGGCCGCAGCGAAGCCAGCGAATTCAGCGTTCCGCCACCATCCTGGGTGCCCCACATCTCGCTTTTGAGATGTGGGTTCGAAGAATCCTCAGCATCCCCATACCCCACGGCCATCCCCGCCCCGCTAAACCCCAGCCTCCCGGTCGACGCCGGAACCATCCGTTCCCTCAACTCAAAGCTCGCCACATCCCCTGGCTCAATCGCGCCCTCGCTCTCCGCAACCATCAAGTCACGAGGCCCATACACAGCCTCATCCACCCCCGGCAGCGGGCTCACGTCCACCATCAACGACTCGCTCGCCCTCGCCCCACCACTCAGCGCCTGAAAAAAACTCGCCGCCGGCCGCGCATTCATCAGCGCCGTCCGCACCGAGTCCCGCACAAAATCATGCACAAAACTTCCCTGCCGAAACCGCACCTCCGTCTTCGCCGGATGCACATTCACGTCCACCTCCTGCGGAGGCATCTCCAAAAACAGCAGCACCACAGGAAACGAAGTCGGAGGAATAATATTCCGGTACGCCTCGTTGAACGCATGCAGAATCAGCTTGTCGCGAATCAGCCGCCCATTCACAAACACGTAAATTGAATTCCGGTTCAGCTTCTGCAACTCCGGCTTCGACACAAAACCACTCAGCCTCACAAACCCCGGCTCCGGAGCCTCATAATCCTCCGCACGCTTCCAAGGAGGAGGCTCCGGCAATCCTGCCCGCGAAAAATCAATCTCCGCCGCCACCGGGATCAGGCTCTCAAATACCTCGCGCCCAAAAATCTGATACAGCCGCTCCCCCGCATTGGCCACCGCCGGAGCCACCAGCAGCGCCTGCGTAGCCGAGTGCAGCTCAAAGTGCATCTCCGGATGCGCCAGCGCATAATGCGTCACCAGCGCCGCCACATGCCCCAGCTCCGTCTGCTCCGCGCGCAGAAACTTCCGCCGCGCCGGAGTATTAAAAAACAAATCCCGCACCGCGATCGTCGTCCCCGCAGGAAGCCCCGCATCTTCCACGCGCAGCAGGTTCCCGCCCGCAATCTCCATCACTGTGCCGACTTCATCCTCCGCCGCGCGAGTCTCCAGACTCACCCGCGCAACGCTGGCAATCGACGGCAGCGCCTCCCCGCGAAACCCCAGCGTAGCAATGCTCAGCAAATCATCGCTCGACCGCAGCTTCGAAGTAGCATGCCGCTCAAACGCCAGCAGCGCGTCATCTCTTCCCATTCCGTGGCCATTGTCGACAATGCGAATCAGCTTCCGCCCACCCGCCTCAATCTCCACCCGAATCCGCGTCGCCCCCGCGTCCAGCGAGTTCTCCAGCAGCTCCTTCACCACCGACGCCGGCCGCTCCACCACCTCACCGGCAGCAATCTGGTTCGCCACCTGGTCCGACAGCACCCGTATCTTTCCCATCCCTCAATTGTAGTCAGTCCCGCCAGCCCGCCCGGAGACGATCACCCGAACTCTCCCTTATGATGCAGGGGAACAGTTCTGGTGAATCCTCACCGGGGGTGAAGTATGAAGCGTGGTGCTCTCCTTGCAGTAGCTTCTCTCGTCGCAGTCCTGGTCATCGTTGCGATCATTCCTCTCTTCGTAAACGCCAATACCTTTCTACCCATCCTGCAGCAGCGCCTCTCGGCCACGCTCGGGCGCAAGGTCACCCTCGGAGATCTGTCGCTCAATCTCTTTGAGGGAGGCTTGACCGCAAAAGACCTGACCATCGCCGACGATCCAGCATTCAGCACCCAGCCGTTCCTCAAAGCCTCGCAGCTCCGCGTTGGAGTCGATCTACAAAAGCTGCTGTTCCATCGCCAGCTGGATGTCACCCGCCTCGAAGTCATCCAGCCGGAAATTCAACTCCTGCAATCCACCTCCGATGGCCATTGGAACTACGCCTCCCTTGGTGCCGGCAACCGCCCTTCTCAGCCTCATACAAACTCGCAACCGCCCATATTTTCCGTCGACAGCCTCAGAATCGAGGACGGCCAGGCCCAGGCCGGAACCGTGCCCGAACGAACCGCTCCGCGAATCTATAGCAACATCAACCTCACCGTCACAAACTTCAGCTTCTCGTCCTCGTTTCCCTTTCAGATCAGCGCCGATCTCCCCGCCCACGGCACAGTCAAACTCACTGGAACCGCCGGCCCCATTCCTCCCGGCGATAGTTCTCTGACCCCGTTTCAAGCCGAACTCACCTTCCAGCAAATCGACCTCGTCGCTGACGGATTCCTCGACAAGCAAGCCGGAATCTCCGGCACACTGGGAGGCACCGTCAAGCTCTCATCCGACGGCACGACCATCAGCAGCAGCGGCCAAGTCACCGGAACCCGCATGCAGTTCTCCGCACAGGGTTCACCCTCCCCCACGCCAATAAAAATCGACTACAACACCAGCTATCAAATTGCCTCTGTCAGCGGCACCATCTCCCACGCCACCTTGACCGCAGGTCAGATTGCAGCAGACCTCACCGGAACCTTCCGCCTCCTGCCCGCGCACCCGCAAGTCAACCTACACCTGGACTGCCGCAGCCTCTCCATTGACGCCCTGCAGTCGCTGTTGCCAGCGGTCGGAGTCAAGCTGCCCAATGGTTCCATCCTCAAGGGAGGCACTCTTTCCACCAGCCTCGCCATCGATGGCCCTATCAACAATCTCGTGATCGCAGGCCCCATCGCCATCACCAACACCCAACTCGCAGGCTACAGCCTCGGCTCCAAGCTCTCCGCGATCTCTGCCCTCAACAGCCTCGGCGGGGGCACCGGCAACGTCACCGACATCCAGACCCTACAGGCAAACCTCAACGACACCCCGCAAGTCATCACCGTCTCCAACATCCTCGCCGTCGTCCCGTCGCTCGGTCAGGCCACAGGCAGCGGCACCATCCTTCCCGGAGGTCAGCTCAACTTCAACATGCTCGCGAAACTCAGCAACAAGGGAGGCCTCGGAGCTATCGCCACCGGAGTCATGGCCGTGCTGCCCGGCATGTTCGGCAATCGCGTCCAGACCGACGGCATTCCACTCACCGTCCGTGGCACCACCAGCGACCCATCCTTCAACATCGACGCAGGAGTCTTCACCTCGTCGCCTGCTGGAAGCTCCGGCCAGAAACAGAAACCGAACACTCTAGGCAACGCCCTGCAAGGACTCTTCGGCACCCACTAACACCCGTCGCAAGCAATCCCGCCGCAAGGCCAGCAAGGTCTCCCCCGGCAAGAAAACCCTACCGGTCCCCCACCAGGTGCAGCCGCATAAAGTTCGTCGCGCCGGTCTTCGTCGCCGTTCCAGCCACGATCCCGACCACCTCTTTCGCCTGCACATATCCTCGAGCCTGCAGGATCTCTTCCGCCATCATCACCAGCGTATCCGTGCCCACAAACCTCTCGCACAGAATCGGCACCGTACCCCACAGCAGCACCGAGCGGTTCACCACACTCTCAAACGGAGACAGCGCATAGATCGGAGCCTCCGGCCTGAACTTCGACAGTAGCCGCGCCGTATTGCCGCTCTCCGTAAAAATCGCAATCGCCGCCAGGTCCAAATCCTGCGCCGAATGCGCCATACACTCGCAGATCGTCTCCGGAACTGACAGCGACCGCCGTTTCGCATTTCCCAGCCGCGTCCCGTATCTCGGTCCCAGCAAGTGCATCTGGCTCTCGGTCTCCACCACAATCTTGCTCATCATCGCAACCGATTCCACCGGATACTTACCCGCCGCGCTCTCCGCCGAAAGCATCACCGCATCGCTTCCGTCGTAGATCGCATTCGCCACATCCGACACCTCCGCCCGCGTTGGCCGGGGATTCTCGATCATCGACTCCAGCATCTGCGTAGCCGTAATCACCGGCCGCCGATACTCCGCCGCCCTCCGGATAATGTGCTTCTGAATCGCCGGAACTTTCTCCGGCGGCATCTCCACACCCAGGTCTCCGCGCGCCACCATGATCGCGTCCGCCACTTCAAGAATGCTGTCCAGATGGTCAATCGCCTGCGGCTTCTCCAGCTTCGCAATCACCCACGCATCCGACCCCAGTTCCGCGATCCTCCGCTTCACATACTTCACATCCTCCGCCGTCTGCACAAACGACACAGCCACCGTGTCCGCGCCGGCCTTCAAACAAAACTCCAGATCAATCTCGTCCTTTTCCGTCAGCGAAGGAACTTTGATCGCAACGCCCGGAAGATTGATCCCCTTTTTCTCGCCCAGCATTCCGCCGTTCACGATCAGTGTCACCACATCCGCGCCCACAATCTCCGTCACGCGCAGCTCAATCAATCCATCCGACAACAAAATCTGATCGCCCGGCTTCAGGTTCTCCGCCAGCGTCGTGAACACCGTGCTCACGCGCTCCGCCGTTCCCTGCATCGTCTCCGGAGTAATTACGAACTGCTTGCCCGCCTCCAGCAGCACTGCCTTATGCCCCACCAGCTCGCCCGTCCGAATCTTCGGCCCCTGCAAATCCGCGAGGATGCAGATCGGCTTTCCTTCTTCAGCCGAAACCTTCCGTACCATCGCAATCAACTCGCTCTTCTGCTCATGCGACCCGTGCGAAAAGTTCAACCGCGCCACATCCAGCCCCGCGCGAACTAGCTCCCGAAACGTCGCCTCGGTGCTCGATGCCGGTCCCAGCGTTGCCACAATCTTTGCCCGACGCCCACCAGCCAAACTCGTAAGTCCATTCTTGCCATTCATTCCTACATCACCCTTTCAGCCTCGGCAGCAAGCCTGGCCGCTAAAACGTTTCGACTATCAGTCAGCAATTCTACCTGCACGGTCACGCTGCAGTCCGGGCAGCTTCCACAGCAGCTCCGACAGCTTCGGGTCCCGCCGCCTCGGCCCATGCGCCGCCCTCTGCGCATTGAACTCACCTCCCACCAGCACGCTCAGCGCAATAATGTATAGCCAGAACATCAGCGCAATCGCCGCTCCCAGTGATCCATACACCCTCGAATAATTCGCGAACCTCGTCACATACAACCCAAACAGCAGCGTCGTCACCAGCCACAGCGCCGTCGCCACAGCTGCTCCCGGCAAGCTCGCACGCCAGCTCCAATCCTTCCGCAGCAGCTTCCACGGATCCCGCAACAGCGGCTCCAGGTGCTCCCGCATGTGCGTCGACACATCCGTTCCCAGGTGATATATCACCGCAATAATTCCCACGCTCCCCGTCAGCGAGATCGTCCATCGCAGCACAAACGCCAGCACCAGCACCGGCATTCGCAGCGATGCCGTCACCTCTCCCGCCAGCCAGTGCGTAATCAAATGCCCAAACACCACCAACGCACTCGCCGCCGTCATCGGCAGCAGCGACAGCGGAACCAGCGCCAGCGACCTCACTCTTCGCGGCCAGAAGCTTCCCTCCGTCAGCGGCAGATCGTACGCCCGCCGAAACCCCTCCATCAACGTCGCCATCACACTCGAC
>JAJYCQ010000026.1 GCA_021778315.1 Acidobacteriota bacterium
GCGTCCGTCCCCTCCATCGCCTCCACCGCCACGCACGCCCCCGCCGCAATCACCACCGTCTGCCCCAGGTCGAACCCCGCAATCCCCCGCGCCACCTTCAGCCCATACTCGATGTCCCCGCGCTCCGTCTCATCCGGCCCCCGCTCCGTCAACACTCCCACCGGAGCCAGCATCGGCTCCAGAAACGCAGTCGACGACATCAGCACAATCCCCTCATCCTCCAACACCTTCGCCACCGCACCCAGCAGCATATCCGTATTCCTCGTGCGCAAATTCAGCAGCAGCTTCGCGAGCCGCCAGTCCGGACGGATGCTCGAAAAAATCTGCTTATGCTTCACCTGCCCGGCCATCACCGCGCGCGTCACGCCCTCGCGCTTGAACATCTCAATCAGCCGCGACAGCTCCCCCAGCGACATCCAATGCACGCTCACGCCATCGTCGAGCCGCGCCCGCTCATCCATCTCCGGCTCAGTCTCTTCCTTGATCGCCGCGACCACCACCCGCAGCCCCGTCGCCCGAGCCGCCTCCAGCAGCAGAAACGGAAACCGCCCATTCCCCGCAATCAGCCCGAGGCTAGGCAACTTCACGAAACCCGGAGGCAAACCAGCGATTAATGCTCTCAAAAGCATTCTCGTGATGTAGAAGCTTGGGATTTAATTCGCGCAGCTTGGCAAGCGAAATCGAGATTTGGCCATTGGACGTGTCCCTGCGTTCGCGCAAGAGTTCCACCGGAAAGCGCCCGTTGTAAATCTCTTCGAACCCTCGATCCGTCAGCTTGAGAGCGATGAGAATATCAGCCGGCTTCCTTGGCACTAGATTGGACCAGCGAAAACCAAATGAGTTGCCATTCGCACCGGTCAACTTAATCTGAACGGACCGCCCATCCTGCGTATGCGCATCCACTTGAGGCGTACTGCTTGGCTCAAGCCGCACGCCATAAATATACTCGGCGACTACCTCGCCGATACTTCCCACCAGATGACCATCCGGGGTGAAGGGCCGACCCTTGAAGAGGCTATTGAGTCGCTTGGTTGTTTTCATCAGATCACCGATCAGCGCAGGAACCTCTTCGATCCGGCTCACCGGCTTTCGCGATGGTTGCGATAGCAGGGTGCGTACCGATATATCCTCGTCAACTTCGGGCCAATGAACACCATCCCCTCTGCCAATCAGTCGCCAATCTGCTCTCTGATCCGGAGTAGCCCGGGCAAGCCTTGGAAATCGAGCAACAGGGGTTGCAATCTCAAGGCCGCCATTGAACTTCACTCGGATCATTAATTCGTCCACAGTGACGTCAACGGGAATTAGGTCTTCACTAATCAGCGAAGAATGCATACCATGCCTCCAGAATTGAGTGTATGTTCGCGGCAAGCAAATTCTCAATCGTTTTTAGCTCACCTGTTCGAAAACCGTCGTTCCACACTTGCTCAATCGGCGAAAGCCAGAACTTGGCTCGCTTCTCGGCTGCCTCTATGTGAACATGAGGAGGTTCGGTACCCTCCTCGGAATAGAAGAAAACCCGGTAAGGGCCGCTTTGGAGAACAGTCGGCACCGGCTACTTGATCACTCCGCGCTCACTCGCCGCCACAAACTCCGCGAGGTACTTCACATGCTCTCCGCCCGCGCCCTGCGACAGCATGTCATGAATCACCGCCAGCGCCTGCGTCGTATTCCGCTTTCCGCTCACCAGCACCCTCATCGCCGTCGCCAGTTCGCGCAACTCCTCCGCCGTAAATCCTCTCCGCTGCAGCCCCACCTTATTCAACCCATACGCATGATTATTCCGCTCCACCGACGTCAGCGAATACGGCAGCACATCCTGCGTGATCGTCGTCGCTCCGCCAATGTAGCTGTACCTCCCAATCCTGCAGAACTGGTGCACCGGGCACAGCGCTCCCACCACCGCAAAGTCCTCCACCACCACATGCCCCGCCAGCGTCGCCGCATTCGCCAGAATGCATCCGTCCCCAATCACCGAGTCATGGCCCACATGCACGTACGCCATCAGCAGGCAGTCCGAACCCATCCGCGTCACTCCCCCGCCGCCTTTGGTCCCCCTCGAGATCGTCACATACTCGCGAATCGTATTACCGTCCCCAATTTCAACCCGCGTCGGCTCGCCCGCATACTTCAAATCCTGCGGAGCAATTCCCACGCACGCAAACGAGAAGATCCGATTCCCCTTCCCCAGCGTCGTATGTCCGTCGACAATCACATGCGACACCAGCTCGCACTCCTCGCCCAACACCACATGCTCGCCAATCGTGCAGTACGGCCCTACCGTGCAGCTCGCCGGAACCACCGCTCCCTCAGCAACAATCGCAGTAGGATGAATGCTCACTGCGCCCCTGCCCCCGCCGCCGGTTTCTTCCCACCACGCGGCACCAGCATGCACATGATCGTCGCCTCGCAGGCGAGCACGCCGTCCACCGTCGCTCTCCCCGAAAGCTTCACCGCCGTACTCCGCCAGTTCAGCACCGTCACCTCGATCCGAAGCTGATCGCCCGGCACCACCGCCCGCCGAAACTTCGCATTCTCGATTCCAGTGAACACCATCAACTTACTGTCGCGGTCCGGAATCTCAGTCAGCAGCAAAGCTCCGCCCGCCTGCGCAATCGCCTCGACGATCAGCACGCCCGGCATGATCGGATAGTCCGGAAAATGTCCCGTAAAGTGCGGCTCATTCACGGTGACATTCTTGGTCGCCACAATCCGCTTCTTCCGCTCCATCTCGATCACCCGGTCGATCAGCAAAAACGGGTAACGATGCGGCAGGATCGCCATAATCTCAACAATGTCCATCGTCGTCTTTTCAGGCAGCGCAGACGCGGTCGAGGGCTCAGCCGCGTCGACCGCGGAAACTACAGAAGGTTCACTCATAACGAGGCCCAGAATACCACCGCCCGCCCACCGCCCGCCTTACTTGGCCTTCTTCTCCAGCTTCCGGTTCGGATCAAAAAGATCCGCCGGCAGCTTCGCGTTGTACGTCACCTTGGTCAAAAACCGCTCACTGGTCATGTCCCCGTTGTGCAGCGCCGTGATCGAATACGCCGTCTGAATCCCCTGGATCTCGTGGTAATCCGTAAACTCCTGCACGTCCGTATTCAAGTCCTTGTACAGCGGATCGCGCCACTGAAAACTCAGGCTCAGCGGCAGATGTGTTCCCTCATCCAGCTGTAGCGTGACCGCATCGTTGCCCGTCGTCACCACGCTCACCTGCTCCGCCAGATGCCGCTCCACCATCGTCTCGCCCTCGTACGTCACCAGCACCCCCGGCTGCTTCAGCCACTCCTTCACCACCACATCCAGCGAGTGCTTCCTCCGCCGCTGATAGTCCTCCACATCCTTCGCCGGCAGCGGATGCGTTCCCTTGTACGTAATCTCGTACCCGTTATCCTCCGTCCACACCTCCGCAATATCTTTATGGTTCGTCGCAATAATCGACCCATAGTGCGACACGATAATCACCCGCTCCCCAAACGGATTCGCCCGAAAATATTCCTCAAACTGCGGAGCCCCCTCATGCGGCTGCCCCTTATAAAACGTCGCCGCCCTCCCCTCAAAGATCCAGTCCTCCCGATTCAGCCACGCCTCTCCTCCCAGCGCCTTCACCATCTCGTCGATCAGCTTCCGCCCCTTGCCCACCGGGTCATCCCCCACCCCCTGCGTCGTCGGAACATCTCCTCCAACCTGCGCGCTAGGCAGCGCCGAAGCCTGCCCATACCCCCGCAACGACGCTCCACAAAGCAGCACCACCACCAACCCCATCCCGACAAATCGCCTGCCGCGAAACACTCTCATCGCTCTCCCAACCTCATCCGACCAGCCTACCCAACCAGCACCGCCCCGCCATTCACATTGAACACCTCGCCCGAAATAAATCCCGCCCACTTCGTGCAAAGAAACACCACCGGCCCCGCAATCTCCTCCGGCTCCGCCGCCCGCCCCAGCGGAATAAAACTCAACGCCTTCTTGGACGCAACCGGATCGCTCAGGGTTCCAGCCGACATCTCCGTCCTCACCCATCCCGGAGCCACGCAGTTGCAAAGAATCCCCTGCGGAGCCAGCTCACTCGACAAGCTCTTCGTCAGCGAAATCAGCGCCCCCTTGCTCGCCGCATAGTCCGCATGAAACGCCTCCCCCCTCTGCGCCGCCGTCGAAGCAATCAGCACCACCTGCCCGCGCACAGCATGTACCGGCAAAGATCCGGGTGCCCCATATCTCGCTTCTGAGACATGGGTTTGCGCCTGCCCCAGCATCACCCCCACCGCCGCCTGCACCAACCCAAACACGCTATCCAGATTCACCCCCATCGTCCCCCGCCACTGCGCCGAGCTCATCGTCGCAATCGGTTGATCATGCGGAGGCCAGATCCCATGATTCACCACCAAACAATCCACCCTCCCAAACACACCCACCGCAGCCGCCACCAGCGCCTGCCCATCTTCCACCGACGCCAGCTCCTGCCGCACCGCGCGGCAAACCGCCTCGCCCCCGCACTCCGCCACCAGCTCCGCCGCCTGCGTCTCCGCGCTGCGATAGCTGAACACCACCCTCGCCCCCGCCTCCCGCAACAGCCGCACCGTCGCCGCCCCAATACCCCTTGATCCACCCGTCACCAGCGCTACCTTGCCCGCCAGCGACAGCACCACTCCATCCACGTTCGTATCGATTCCCATATGCCAGAAGCTATCGGCTCAACGCCCTCTCGCGCAAATCCCCCTCAATTCCCCCGCAACCCCGCATCTCCGCCAACATCACATTCCCATTCCCACGCAGCCAATCCGCTGCTATGCTTACCCCGCCGTCGGGCTCGTTCTCCATCTCATTCCAGGAGTCATTTCCGCCATGAAGATCCTCACCCTCATCTGTCGCATTCTGCTCGGCCTCATATTCGTCGTCTTCGGTGCGAACCTCATGCATCCCTTCATGCCCATGCAGATGCCCCCCGCCGGCTCGCCTCCCGCCCAGTTCTTCGGCGTCATGAGCTCCAGCGGCTGGATGCACCACGTCGGCTTCTTCCAGTTCCTCGGAGGCCTGCTCGTCCTCATCGGAGGCACCGCTCCCCTCGGCCTCGTCATCCTCGGCCCCATCCTCGTCAACATCCTCATCTTCCACACCCTCCTCATGGGAGGCCATGGCATCGGCATGGGCCTCTTCGTCACCCTGCTCGAAATCTTCCTCATCTACGCCTACCGCTCCAACTTCGCCGGAATCTTCACCTACAAAGCCAAGCCCACCGCCTAGCAGCATTTCCCCCGCAGTTATAGTCCTTCGTTCTAAGCGCCGAAGGAGCGACACATAACAGCCTGGGCCGAAGGCCTAAGCGCCCGACGGCACGCCGGCTGAGCGCTGTAAGCGCAACACAGGGTGTCAGAACCACACCTGCCGGAAACCGGCCTTAGCCCACCCAATCGGCGGCCCAGCGATTCACTTCGCAGGCCGCCCCTTCTTCTTCGCCTCCGCCACCGCCTTCTCCGCCAGCACCTTCCTCTTCTCCGCAATCAACTTCGCCCGGGCACGTTCCGGCATCTCCAAAACCTCGCGAACCCGCTTCGGCAGCTTCGCCAGAGTCATCGCGTGCGCCGCACTCAACGCCTCTTCCCACTCCGCATTCCGCAGCGCCCCCCACCGCTCCACCGCCACCCAATAAATCCGTGCCATGTACGGAGCCGGAATAATCCCCTCCCGCTCCACCAGCTCCGCATGCCTCTCCGCACCAGCCGAGTAGCTGATCACTCCACGCGCCCCGGCATCCAGATTCAGCAGGCAAAACATCTTCCCGCCAATCGCCTTATCCCCCACCCAGAACACCAGATGATCGCCCCACTGCATCGTCTCCACCGCATGCGGCAACCCCAGCAAAAACCCCCGTGCTCTCTCCACATCCATGCGCGCCAGTATACGTCTTCACCCGTCGCACAACCCCAGAACCGCAACTCGCACCCCTGGCGGGCGTTCTTTGCGAAACATAGCTCCCTTCGCGCCCATTGCGTCAAAACCTTGCTCTTGCCGGGTGCCAGGTGCCCCATATCTCGATTCTGAGATGTGGGCATCGCGCGCTCAGCGCGACCGCACCCGCCTATCCCCGACCCATCAAGCAAACCCTCTCACCCCGCCACGCGAAGCCTCCCGCCGTCCGCGCAGGACCTATACTTGCACTTGACCTCATGCCGACCCAATCCCATACCACCTTCCTCCCCGTCGCCGACCAGCTCGACCTCATCACCAAGGGCGCAGCCGAGATCATCCCCCCTGCATCAGCCACAGGTCCTGACGCGCTTCAAGCCCGTCTCGAAGAGTCGCGCCGCACCGGCATCCCCCTCCGCATCAAGGCCGGCTTCGACCCCACCGCCCCCGACCTCCACCTCGGCCACACCGTCCTCATGCGCAAGCTCAAGCACTTCCAGCAGCTCGGCCACACCGTCATCTTCCTCATCGGCGACTTCACCGGCCTCATCGGCGACCCCACCGGCAAAAACCAGACCCGCAAGCCCCTCACCCGCGAAGAGCTCGAAGCCAACGCAGCTACCTACAAAGACCAGGTCTTCAAAATCCTCGACCGCGACAAAACCGAAGTCCGCTACAACTCCGAGTGGTTCAATAAAATCGGCGCCGCTGGCATGATCCAGCTCGCAGCCAAGGCCACCCTCTCCCAAATGCTCGAGCGCGACGAGTTCCACAAGCGCTTCCAGGAGGAGCAGCCCATCCACGTCCACGAGATGCTCTACCCCCTAGTCCAGGGCTACGACTCCGTCATGCTCGAATGCGACGTCGAGCTCGGAGGCACCGACCAGAAGTTCAACCTCATGCGAGGCCGCGACCTCCAGCGCGACGCCGGCCAGAAGCCCCAGATCGTCCTCATGACACCCATCCTCGAAGGCCTGGACGGCGTCCAGAAGATGTCCAAGTCCCTCCACAACGCCATCGGCATCCAGGAGCCCGCCACCGAGATGTACGGCAAGCTCATGAGCATCAACGACGACCTCATGTGGAAGTACTACACCTTCCTCACCGACCTCACCCAGTCCCAGATCGCCGCCCTGCAAGCCGACGTAGCCAGCGGCAAGCTCCACCCGATGCAAGCCAAAAAGAACCTCGCCCACACCATCACCGCCGACTTCCACTCCCCCGCCGAAGCCGATGCAGCCGCCGAATCCTGGTCCACCCAATTCCAACAAAAAGGCGTCGCCGAAGACCTCCCCGAGGTCGCCATCAGCTCTGCCGCTGAGGGACTGCTGGCCTCGGACAGCTCCGATATCCCGCCCCTCGTGCGTATGCCCAAGCTACTCGTCCTTGCCGGTCTCGCAGCGTCGACCGGAGAAGCCACCCGCAAGCTCGCCGAAAACGCAGTCTCCATCAACGGCGAGAAAATCACAGAACGAACTGTATCGCGCCTATACCTGGGCGAAGCCCCCACCCTCCGCCTGGGCAAAAAATCCGTCCGCATCCACTGGACCCCCTAACCCGCCTCCTTGGCGAAACTCCGCTCCTCTCTTCGCGCCCTTAGCGTCAAAGCTCTCCCCTAGCCCAGCCTCCCCCGGCCGGGCCCCAGCCCCATTAGCATTCCCAACCCCCCATTCACCCCCGCGCAACCCGAACCCTCCCTCAGTCACGCCACTTGCAACCCAAGACCCCCCTCAGACGCACCCCAAACTAACACCTTCCCCCCCCAATATATATTCGTATCTGCTAATATTCATACATGCAGGATTCTCTACGCCGCTTCAAGGCCGACATCTTCCAGGCCCTCGCCCACCCCACCCGCATCGCCATCCTCGAGCTCCTCGCCGACGGCGAACTCTCCGCCGGAACCCTCATCGACAAGCTCAACATGGAGCAGGCCAACGTCTCCCAGCACCTCGCCGTCCTCCGCGCCAAGCACCTCGTCACCAACTGTAAGTCTGGCAATCAGGTGATTTACGCCGTCCGCGACCCCCTCATCAACCAGGTCCTCGCCCTCATGCGAACCTACTTCCACGCCCACCTCAAAGAGTCCCTCGGCATGCTCGACGAGATGGACAATCCGATTGCGAGGACCCGGTGACCCCCGCCCGCCAGTGGCTCCCAGCCTCCGTCCAGTGCCTCCGCCACTACAACACCCAACTCCTCACCCGCGACGTCATCGCCGGCCTCACCGTAGGCCTCATCGCCCTCCCTCTCGCCATGGCCTTCGCCATCGCCTCCGGAGTCCCACCGCAAGTTGGTCTCTACACTGCAGTTATCGCCGGCTTCATCATCTCCGCCTTAGGAGGATCCAGAACCCAGATCGGCGGCCCCACCGGAGCCTTCGTCATCATCGTCGCCGGCATCGTCCTCAAGTTCGGAATGGGAGGCCTGGCCCTGGTCGGCATCATGGCCGGCGTCGTCCTGCTCTTCATGGGCCTCACCGGCCTCGGCTCAGCCGTCAAGTACATCCCCCGCCCCGTCACCATCGGCTTCACCAACGGCATCGCCCTCCTCATCGCCTCTACTCAGATCAAAGACTTCCTCGGCCTCAAAACCCCTCCCGTTCCCAGCGATTTCCTCTCCCGCCTCGAGATGCTCGCCCACTACGCCGGCACCGCCCACCTCGAGACCATCCTCGTCGGCACCATCTCCCTCGCCATCATCCTCTCCTGGCCCTACCTCACCCGCCGCATCCCCGGCACCATCGTCGCTCTCATCCTCGCCACCGCCGTCACCGTTCTCCTCCACCTGCATCTCGAAACCATCGGCACCAAGTTCGGAGGAATTCCCCGCGGCCTCCCCCACATCGCCCTTCCCAGCTTCCGAGGAGTCCGCCTCCTTCCCCTGCTCCCCTCCGCCTTCACCGTCGCCATGCTGGCCGCCGTAGAAAGCCTCCTCTCCGCCGTCGTCGCCGACGGAATGAGCGGAGACCATCACGACTCCAACATGGAACTCATCGCGCAGGGACTCGCCAACATCGCCTCCCCGCTCTTCGGAGGAATGCCCGCCACCGGAGCCGTCGCCCGCACCGCCACCAACATCCGTTCCGGAGGAATCACCCCGGTCGCCGGCATCGTCCACGCCGCCACCCTCCTCCTCATTCTCCTCTTCGCCGCGCCGCTAGCCAGCTACGTCCCCCTCACCACCCTCGCCGCCGTCCTCTTCGTCGTCGCCTACAACATGAGCGAATGGCGAGAGATCGCCACCATCTTTCGCCTCTCCAAGACCGAGATCGCCGTCTGGTTCACCACCTTCTCGCTCACCGTCTTCGCCGATCTCACCGTCGCCGTCGGAGTCGGTATGTCCCTCGCAGCGCTGCTTTACATTTACCGAGTAGCCGCCACCACCACCGTCGTTCCCGTCACCCGCGAGTACCTCGCCGATGGCCAGGCCCACATCCTCCAGGACAAGGAAATCCCCTCCAACGTCACCATCCTCCGCATCCACGGCCCCTTCCTCTTCGGCACCACCGAGAAGCTCGCCGAGGCCACACACGACCTCAAGCAGCTCGGCGACATCGTCATCCTTCGCCTCCGCAACATGACCGCCCTCGACGCCACCGGAATCCACGCCTTCGACCAGTTCCACTCCCGCCTCCAGAAGACCGGAAGAACTCTCCTCCTCTGCGGAGCCCGCGACCAACCCTGCGACATCCTCTCCGGCTCCGACTTCCTCGAGCACGTAGGCCCCCAAAACTTCCTCCCCGACGTGCAGGCTGCTCTCACCCGCGCCCGCGAGCTTCAAGGAAACTTCGAAGGAGTCGGCCCCGAGATCGCGCACGGCATGGCCCGCCAGTCCCTCTAGCCACCTGGCATGAAATTCATGTAACCATTTTTGAATCAGTAGTTTACAGGCATATCGCCAGCGCCGCGAAATGGCGACAACCATTTTGTTATCAGTTACTTACGTCTTACTTCATCACATCTGGCTCCCTCGACTCCACATCCTCGCTCGCCCGCCGCTTATTCGCTGTAGCATCACAGGGTATGCCCCTCCACACGGCCAACATCATCGGCTCCGGACCCAATGGCCTCGCCGCGGCCATCACCCTCGCCCAGCGAGGAGTCGCCGTCACAGTCTACGAGCGCAACTCCCAGCTCGGCGGTGCCTGCTCCACCGCCGAAGTCACCCTCCCCGGCTTCCACCACGATCTCGGCTCCTCCGCCTATCCCCTCGGCATCGCGTCGCCCTTCTTCAACTCCCTCCCGCTCGCCGATCACGGCCTCCGCTGGATCGCCCCACCCGCGCCCCTCGCCCACCCATTCGACGACGGCTCCGCCCTCACCCTCGAGCCCTCCCTCGAAGCCACCGCCGCGCAACTCGGCCCCCACGACAGCAAAGCCTGGCGCAGCCTCTTCGCCCCCTCCGTCCGCAACTGGCCCAGCCTCGTCGACGACTTCACCCAGCCTCTCCTCCGCCTTCCCACCCACCCTCTCGCGATGGCCCGCTTCGGCCTCCCCGCGCTGCTCCCCGCCCAACTCCTCGCCAACACCCTCTTCCGCGACGACCGCACCCGAGCCCTCTTCGCCGGGTGCGCCGCGCACTCCGTCCTCCCCCTCACCCACCTCTCCAGCGCCGCCACCGGCATCGTCCTCACCGCCGCCGCCCACACCACTGGCTGGCCCATCGCTGCCAGTTCCATCCCTGGAACCCGCGGTGCCCAGTCCATCACCAACGCCCTCGCCAGCTACCTCCAATCCCTCGGCGGCCGCATCCTCCTCAACACCAACATCCACCAACTCAACGATCTCCCCGCCGCCGACGCCACCCTCTTCGACACCAGCGTCGACGCCCTCCAGCACATCGCCGGCTCCGCCCTCACCCCCTCCTACATCAACAGCCTCAGCCACTTCCGTCCCGGCCCCGGAATCTTCAAGCTCGACTTCGCCCTCAGCCGGCCCATCCCCTGGAGCTCCTCCGAATGCCTCCGTGCCGCCACCGTCCACCTCGGAGGAACCCTCCCCGAGATCGCCCGCTCCGAGCACGACGCCTTCTACGGCCGCCACAACCAGAACCCCTACGTCCTCCTCGTCCAGCCCAGCCTCTTCGATCCCTCCCGTGCTCCCGAAGGCAAACACACCGCCTGGGCCTACTGCCACGTCCCCACCGGCTCTAACCTCGACCTCACCGACGTCATCGAGCGCCAGATCTCCCGCTTCGCCCCCGGCTTCCGCGACTGCATCCTCGCCCGCCGCGCCAGCAACGCCGAGGCCCTTGCCGCCTGGAACCCCAACCTCCTCGGCGGAGACGTCTCCGGTGGTGCCATGACCCTCCCCCAGCTCCTCTTCCGCCCCCCCCCCCGCGGCTACCGCACCAGCAACCCCTGCCTCTTCCTCTGCAGCTCCTCCACCTCGCCCGGAGGAGGAGTCCACGGCATGTGCGGCCACCAGGCCGCCCTCGCCGCCTATCGAGACCTCTCCCGCCCTTAATCCCCGCTCCCCCATTGACGACCGCCCCGTCAAACGAAACAATCGTTCTACCCAAATATCCCTCGCAACAGGAAAGGCTGCCCCTTGTCCCAGTTGACGCCCGCTCTCTCCCTCAACCCAATCCCCGACGCAATCTCCGAGCCCCTCCCCACCTCCTCGCCCGACCCGGCCCCCGCTCGCTGGTCCCCCGCCACCCGCCTCGCCTTCCGCTTCGCCTTCTGCTACCTCCTGATCTACGCCCTCGGCTGCGGCAACGCCACCCTCTGGGAGGTCATCCCCTTCCACATCGGCGAGCACCTCAACGACTGGACCTCCTGGCCCTTCTTCCACGCCGCCCAGTGGCTCGGCCAGCACCTCTTCCACCTCACCGGCGTGGGCGCCAAGCTCCATGGCACTGGCTCCGGCGACACCATCCTCAACTGGATCGCCGTCGGCGTCATGCTCGCCGTCGCCACCCTCGCGACCATCATCTGGACAGCACTCGCCGAACTCCGCAGCCCCGCCCGCCGCGCCCTCGCCTATCCCCGCCTCTTCTTTTGGTTCCGCCTCATCCTCCGCCTCACGCTCGGCGTCGCCATGGTCGGCTACGGCCTCGCCAAACTCTTTCCGCTCCAAATGTCGGCTCCCTCGCTCGCAGTCCTCAACGAGCCCCTCGGCAATACCTCCCCGATGACCATGCTCTGGACCCTCATCGGCCTCAATCCCGTCTACGAAATCATCTGCGGTGCCGCCGAAGTCTCCGCCGGCCTCCTCATCTTCTTCCGCCGCACCACTCTCCTCGGAGCCCTTCTCACCGCCTTCCTCACCACCAACATCGTCCTCTACAACTTCTGCTTCGACGTCCCCGTCAAGATCTACGCCGCCCACCTGCTCTTCATGTCCCTCGCCGTCGCCGCCCCTGACTTCCGCTCCCTCTTCCGCTTCTTCTTCCTCCACCTTCCCTCCGCGCCCATCGACGGCTGGACACGCCCGGCCCGCCGCTACGGCCTCCGCATCGAAACCGTCGCCACCGTCCTCGTCATCCTCCTCGCCGTCGCTCCGCAGGCCGTCCAGTCACGAAATGTCTACGCCAAACAGCTCGCACGCGAGCGCAACCCCGCTCCCCTCACCGGCCAGTGGCACCTGGCCTCCGCCACCAAACCCGTCCTCACCGGAGACGGCCTCCCCATGACCGACATCTTCCTCGAACCCAGCGGCCGCACCATGCTCCGCGACTCCGCCACCGTCCTCTGGCGCGCCTATACCGAAGTCGACGACAAGAAGCACACCTTCCTCCTCGCCTCCGAGGTAGGCGACCCCGTCACCTACGCCCTGGCCCAACCCGACCCCACCCACCTCATCCTCACGCCCACCGGCAAGGATGCCAAAACCGCCGGAACCCTCACCCTCACCCGTGTCCCACTCCCCACCCACTACCCTCTCCTCGACCGCGGCTTCCACTTCGTCAACGAGTGGGGCCTCGAACGCTAAATGCCCGCGAATGAACTCCGCGCCACAAACACCAACGCCTGCGATCTCTCGCAGGCGTTGGCATTTGGAACAGGGGGAAAACTTATGCGTTAGGAGCTTCCTGCACTTCCGCCTCAGGAACAACCACCGGTGCCGCAGCAGCAGCGGGGACAACCGGCTTCACCTTGGGCGGAGCAGGAGGCATCTGGATCTCCGGCTTCTTCGTCGGAGCCAGGATCGCATGCAGCGTAGTGCCTTCCATGCGAGGCATGAACTCCACCGTACCCGCCTCACCGATGTCCATGATCAGCCGATTGATAATCTTGTAGCCCAGGTCGCGATGCGCCATCTGCCGGCCCTTGAACCGCAGACTCGCCTTCACCTTGTCGCCATCGCCCAGGAACCGGACCGCCTGGTTCTTCTTGGTCTGGTAGTCGTGCTCGTCCACCGTGACCGAGAACTTCACCTCTTTGATAACAATGACCTTCTGCTTCTTGCGAGCAGCCCGGTCGCTCTTGTCCTTCTCATACAAATACTTGCCATAGTCCTGAATCTTGCAGACCGGAGGAGTAGCATTCGGAGAAATTTCAACGAGATCCAGCATCTTCTCGCGGGCCATCTTCAGGGCCTCGAACGGAGCCATCACGCCTAGCTGCTCGCCGTTCTCGTCGATGACGCGTACTTCGCGCGCTCGAATGCGTTCGTTGGTGCGGATAAATGATTTGACGGAGCGTTTATCTAACGGTGGAATATTCAGCCTCCACGGCCCGCTCTCTCAGCGGCCATGTTTTCAGGGATTGTTGGTCATCAGCACGATTACAGCAGAAACCGAAGCACTCGCGAGTATAGCACCCGCAGAACAACAACTCGTTTGCCATAAGATGCATTTGCTGGGCACCACGGCCCAACATCGAACTTCCTCCATTATAGCGGTTTGAACCAGTACTCCTGCCGCATTTTTCAGCGCTTTCGCCACTCTCCCTTTCTCCGTCCTCCCAATTCCGAACCGCCTAACCCTCCGATTACACTGGTCTCTGGCCCCCGAACCCATGTCCACCCTCCAGATCCTCAGCTCGCTGATCGCGATCGCCGCCCTCTTCGGCTGGATCAGCTCCCGCTGGCTCAAGCTCCCCCTCACCGTCGGCTGCGTCCTCCTCACCGTCCTTTCCTCCCTGCTGCTCGAGGCCATCAGCGCCCGAGCCCCCAGCCTCCACTCCTGGGCCACCCAGCTCGTCTACCAGATCGACTTCGAAGCCCTCATCCTCCATGGAATGCTCCCAATGCTCCTCTTCGCCGGGGCCTTCCTTCTCGACCTTGAGTACGTCGTCCACGAGCGCCTCGTCATCTCCCTCCTCTCCGTCCTCGGCACCCTTCTCTCCACCGCCGCCGTCGCCGCCCTCATGTGGCTCGCACTCTCCGCCCTCGGCATGCATCCCCACTGGCTCGCCTGCTTCTTCTTCGGCGCGCTCATCTCCCCAACCGACCCCATCGCCGTTCTCGAAATGCTCAAGCGAGTCGGAGCCCCCAAGCATCTCCGGGCCCAGCTCGCCGGCGAATCCCTCTTCAACGACGGCATCGGCGCCGTCGTCTTCCTCACCCTCCTCGGAGCCTCCCGCGGCACCACCCCCACCGCCATCCACATCGGCTGGGTGCTCCTCCTGCAAGTCGGAGGAGGAGTCCTTCTCGGCATCCTCGCCGCCCGCCTCACCTCCCTCCTCATGCAGCTCGTACCCTCCTACCAGGTCGAGATCCTCCTCACCCTCTCACTCGCTCTCGGAGGCTACGCTCTCTCCGAAACCCTCCATCTCTCCGCTCCCCTCGAAGCCGTCGTCGCCGGCATCGCCCTCCGCCAGTTCAACCGCACACACGCCCACCACGCCATCTCGCACGAAAACATCGACCACTTCTGGGAGGTCATCGACGAACTCCAGAACGCCGTCCTCTTCGTCCTCCTTGGCCTCGAAGTCCTCTCCATCGCCTTCACCCGCCAGGTCTTCGCCTCCGGCTTCATCGCCATTGCCGTTGTCCTCGCCGTCCGCTTCGCCGTCGTCGCCCTCGTCCTCGGAGCCATCCAGGCCTTCCGCCAGCAGCACCGCAGCTCCATCGCCGCCCTCAGCTGGGGAGGCCTCCGCGGTGGCCTCGGCCTCGCCCTCGCCTTCGCCGTTCCCTTCTCCGCCGCCACCCGCTGGATCCTCCCCACCACCTACATCGTCGTCGTCTTCTCCATCGTCGTTCAGGGCTGGTCCATGGACCTCTTCCTCCGCAAGTTCCGCCCAGCCCCCCGCCCCACCCAGGCTCCGCACTAACCCTCCCCCCATCAAATATCCCCGCACGCATCTCCGCCGTCGTCTGCCCACTACCCTTTTGGGTATAGGCTGTAGTTTGTGAATTTGCCTGCGCAACCGACGGACATACACCGCCCGCCCGCCGCGCAGGACTCCAGGAGAAACTCCCTTGGCTAAACGCCGCGTTCTGCTCGTCGATGATGAAGTGTCCGTACTCCTCACCATGAAAGCCATCCTCGAAATCAGCGGCTTCGAAGTCGATACCGCCGCCAGCGCCCGCGAGGCCAAGTCCAAGCTCAAGCTCCGCGAATACCAGATGGTCATCACCGACATGCGCATGGAAAGCGATGCCGCCGGCCGCGACGTCATCCAGGCCGCCCGCACCGCTCCCTACCATCCCGCCGTCGCCCTCCTCACCGCCTTCCCCGAAGACGACTGGGCAGACATGGGTGCCGACAAAATGCTCGTCAAGCCCATGCAGACAGGCATTCTCCTCAAGCAGATCGAGAAGCTCCTCGAAACTCACTCCGCCAAGCTACAACGTCTCGCCACCTCCGCCGCCGCACCTGCGACCCCCAAGGTCGACCTGCCCAAGCCAGCCAAAAAGGCTCCTGCAAAGAAGTCAGCCACCAAGCTCCCCTCCAAGAAGCTCAGCGCCAAACCTCCCGTAGCCCGCAAAAAGATAGCCACCAAAAAACGCAAGCACTAAGGCTCAGCAGGACCCAACAGGACCAGCCTGCAACAGGATTCACCAGAAATTAATCCGTCAGCCGAGTCCTCAGATCAGTGGCGGATACATCACGCCCGTCAACTCCTCCGACACCGTCCACAACCTCTGCGCAACCGCCTGATCCAGCGCATGGGGCCGTGGCTGAACCACCACCGGCGCCCCCTTCATCTCCATCAACCCATCCGGCCCGATATATTCCCCGCCCCGCGCCTCCGGGCTCGTCGCGGCATACAGCGTCGGCAGCGCGCCCGCCGCATCCTGCTGCATGATCACCGGTGCCAGCAGCTTCAACACCACGGCTTTTAATCCGTTCGAACCTGGTCCGTTATCAACGATGCTGGTACGCGAAACCCCCGGATGCACCGGCATACTCACCAGCTTGCTGTGCGCCACAACCGCACGCCGGTTCAACTCGTTTGCAAACAAAATATTTGCCAGCTTCGACTCCCCATAAGCATCCCAGGGCTTGTACCCACGCTCACTCTGCAGGTTGTCGAAATCAATCTTCCCATTGCGATGCGCCAGCGACGCCACCGTCACAACCCTCGGCGCAGGAGCCGCCAGCAGCTGAGGAATCAGCAGCCCCGTCAGCGCAAAATGTCCCAGGTGATTCGTCCCAAACTGGCGCTCAAACCCGTCCGCCGTGACCACCCGTTTCGGCAGAGCCATCACCCCCGCATTGTTGATCAGCAGGTCCAGCGCAATCCCTCGAGCAGCGAAATCGCTAGCAAACGCGCGGATAGACGACAGCGACGCCATGTCCAGCTCCACCAGTTCCGCCGACGCCCCCGGAGCCTCCCGCAACAACCGTTCCAGCGCCGCCTGCCCCTTCGCATAGTTGCGGCAGCCCAGCAGCACATGCGCTCCATGCCGCGCCAGTTCCAACGCCGCCTGGTACCCGATTCCGCTGTTCGCGCCCGTCACCAGCGCCGTCTTTCCTGCCTGCGAAGGAATCTGCTCTGTCGTCCATTTCGATGCTGCCATTGCGCCTGCCTCCCGTTGCTCCGGCTCCTCGCCGTCATGCCGATGCTACCAGCCGAAATGCCAGACCTGCGTCAATTGTGCTATACACTTCCTGCACACGATGTCTTGTTGCACTGCAATTGGCCATAACAATGAAGTGGCGCTGGTAAACAGGCTGCTCTGCCTTTACAATCAAACGGCATGGCCTTATGTAGTGTTTCGGGAACGAAGCCCTTTCGTGGGCACGGGGCGATTCTGTTAAAAATGGGAAGGGTTGACTGATGAAACTTAGCGCACGAATGACGGCAAGCGCAGCGCTCCTGCTGATACTCGCAAGCACTGTAGGATGCACCAAACTCAAAGCACGCGACCAGCTGGTGAAGGGCGTGGAAGCGTTCAAATCCGGCAAGTATGAGGAAGCGGTTAACTACTTCCAGAAGTCGGTTGCGCTGGATCCTACCAGCGATGTCAGCCGGCTCTACCTTGCCACCGCCTATAGCTACCAGGTCGTTCCAAACCTTGACACCCCTGAGAATCTGGCGGTCGCCGAGAAGGCTCTCAGCGGTTTCAACGCAGTTCTCGCCAACAACCCCAACGACCTCGATGCTCTGCGTCAGGTGGCATCGATTGATCGCAATATCAAGCGCTATGACCAGGCCAAGACCGACGAGATGAAGATTCTCAGCCTCGATCCACACGACGCCGAAGCTAATTACACGATCGGCGTGATCGACTGGACGCAGGCCTACAAGCGGGCCACCGATATCCTCGGTGCCGTTGGTATGCAGGATGATGGCGAAGGTAACGTCAAAAAGTCCAAGGACGTTTGCGCAAAGTTGGTTGCGGCGAACACAGACCTCGTCGCTGAGGCCCAGAAATACCTCCTCCAGGCCGTCAGCATCAACCCTAATTATGACGACGCCATGCAATACCTCAACCTTACCTACCGCCGTAAGGCTGACCTCGAGTGCGGCGACGATGCCGCTCGGAAGGCCGACCTTGCTCAGGCAGACGAGTGGGTTCAGAAAGCCACCGGCGCTCGCAAGGCCAACGAAGCCGCGAAGGAAAAGATCGCCGAGCACGGCGGCATCACTCCTCAGTGAGTTTTATCAAGTCAACGTACCTGATCCAGCGAGAGAGGCCTCCCACCCGGGAGGCCTCTCTCGTTATGCCGCCGAAATCTTCACCACACTCTGCTCCGGCAATCTCTCAAAATCCCTGCCCCCCAGAATCGCATCCAGAATCTCCAGCCCCTCGATCAGCCGCGGCCCCGGTCGCGAAAAGTACGCTGTCCCATCCACCGCATACACCTCCCCGATCCGCACCGCCGCCAGCGTCTCCCACTCCGCAGGCAGCGCCATCGCGCGAAACTGCGCAACCGTCTCCTCTAGGTGAAACCCGCAAGGCATTAGCACGATCACCTCCGGATCCGCCCTCACCACGTCCTCCCACGCAATCCGGACGCTCTTCTCTCCAGCCGCCGCCAGCACCGCCTCCCCTCCCGCCAGCGCCACCATCTCGGGAATCCAGTGCCCGCCTTGGTACAGAGGATCAAGCCACTCCACGCACAGCACGCGTGCCCTGCCCCTCCCACGCGCCTGCGCTCGCTTCTGCACCCGCCTCACGCGCGCCCGCAGCCCCTCTGTGAGCCTCCGTGCCGCATCATGGCACCCGACAACATCTCCCACCGTCTCAATGTCACCAAGGACATCTGTGAGCGAATGCGGCGTCAACGACACCACCCTCGGAGGCACCGCAAGCTGGCTGATCTCCCGCGCCAGCGAAGGCGTGCTGATCGCACAAACCCTGCAAAGATCCTGCGCCACAATCAAATCCGGAGCCAACTTCTCCAGGAGCGCCCAGTCCACAAAATACAAACTCCCCCCAGCCGCCGCCGTCTCCCGAACCACCTCGTCGATCTCCCGTGGCGTCAACCCGCTCTGCATCGCCGAATGCACCACGACAGCTTTCCCTGCCGCCGCCGCCGGATAATCGCACTCGAACGTAACCCCAACCACGTCCTCGCCCATTCCCAGCGCAAACAGGATCTCGGTAGCAGACGGCAAAAACGAACAGATCTTCATAAGCCTCCAGCTTAGCCGATCAGCCCGGCGTCCATGCCCTTTGCCTACGCCCGTTCCCGTCGCTCGACCCGCAGCCGCACCGGCCCCTTCGGCCTCAGCGTCACCGACGGCGCCAGCGCAATCGACCGCGCCGCCCCCTCCAGCCGCATCACCCTCCACTCCTGCATCATCGCCGCCAGGCACAACGTCCCCTCCATCCACGCCAGTCCCTCGCCAATGCACTGCCGGCTCCCTGCGCCAAACGGGAAATACGCCATCTTCGGCCGCGACGCCTTCGCCTCCGCCGTGAACCTCGAAGGATCAAACTTCAACGGCTCCGCATAAAATCGTGCGTCGCGATGCACCGCAAACTGTGGCGCCACCAGGATCGTTCCCTTCTCGATCGTCATCCCGCGATACGCATAGCTATTCGTCGCCGTCCGCGCCGTCACCCACACCGGAGGATAGAGCCGCAGCGCCTCCGCAAACACCTGCTCCGCAAGCTTTAGCGCCGGATAATCCGCAGCCGTAGGAGCACGCCCCTGCAACACCCGAGCACTCTCCTCCGCCAGTCCCTCCTGAATGTCCGGATGCTCCGCCAGCAGCCACAACACAAAGCTCAATGCATTCGCCGTCGTCTCGTGCCCCGCCAACATCACCGTCAGGCACTCATCGCGAACCTGCGTATCGCTCATGCTGGCGCCAGCTCCACCCTGCTCCATTCCTTCAGTATCCACCGACGAGATCAGCATGCTCAGCAAATCTCCCCGGTCCCTCGGGTCCGCCCTCCGCTCCCGAATCATCCGGTAGATCAGCTCGTCCAGCTCTTCGCGTCCCTGCCGAATCCTCCGCATCGACGGCAGCGGCGACGCCTGCAGCACCTTGGAGAACGGCAGCCAGGCCAGCGGAAGATAGCTCTGAAACGCATCCGCAGCCGCAGCAATCTTCTCCACATCCTGCTCCAGCTCCGTATCGAACAGCGTCTTCCCCACAATCCGCAGCGCCAGCAGCATCATCTCGGCACGCACATCCAGCACCGCACCACTAGGCCACCGTCCGGTCATCGTGAGGGTCGCATGCGCAATCACCTCACCGTACGCGCTGATCCGTCGGCGATGAAACGCCGGCTGCGCCAGCCGCCTCTGACGCATATGCAGAGGCTCCTCGCTCGTCAGCAGCCCCTCGCCTAGAATGTCCTTCGACCGCATCATCACCAGGTTCCGGTGATGATGCGAAGCATCCCGCACCAGCATCTCCTGCACCAGCTCCGGATGATTGAACTGCAGCACCGTCCGCCCCAGCGCACGGAACGACACTAGGTCGCCATACCGCTCAGCGTTCGTCCGCATAAACTCGGCCGCGTTCTCCCGAAACACCTCTCCCCGCAGCAGTCGCCGCCAGAACGCAGGTCCAGCCAGCTTGCCCCCGGCCTGCCAGCGTATATCGGGCGAAATGTAGGCGCTCTCCACGGTGTCTTTGCCGAGTCTACCCCACCCCAACTGCGCGTTGATCGCCGCCCTCGCGCTCCTTTATGCCATCACAACAACCCCGCTGCTTTTCTCCTCCAGCCGACGTACAACACCCACCAGCGAGCCGTTCCCGCGCAGTACCAACACAGCAAAGCCCCCGCCCTACCAGCGACCCCGCCCCACTCATCTCCTGAGCACCCCGCGAATCACCAGCCCTACAATCATGCAAAGCCCGAACTGCATATGCAACTGCACCGCCTGAAACCAGGTCCGGTTGAGTTCCTAAGCGCTGCTCTCGCGAAGCACCAGTCTCACCTGCCGTAGTGCCACCGGAGCAGTAACCAACCCCAGCAGCACCAGCCACGGCAACCACCCCGCAACCGCTGCCACGACGATCGCTCCATCGGTCGCAAGGTCCATCGCCGCCAGCGCATAATTCGCCCCCACTCTACCCAGCAGCGTCGCCAGCGTGCGCTTGCTGTGCGAGACGTCGCTCGCATAGTCGCGCAGATCGTTCGTATGCATCACCCCGGCAGCCAGTAGGCCAATCGGCACCTACGCAGCCATCGCACCCGCCGAAGCATGGAGCGTCATCATGAAATAGTTCCCCACGACCATCACCGGTCCCATGAACAGAAATACCATCGCCACGCCCCGCCCGCGATACCCCAGGCGAAGCGGTGGCCCCGCACACGAGTAGCCAGCGATCACCGCAGGAACTCCGATCAGCAGGATCGTCCAGCCGCACATCCATGTCAGCAAAATCCCACACGCAATACCCCTACCGAAACACACCATCCACCCCGCCGCACCTCCTCAGCCCTCAGCAACCCCTCCAGCACCACAGCACTCGATCCCTTCGGGTCCGCCCGAAACGGCCCACTCCCTCCCTTGTAGTTGTACGAAACGTTGGTCAGGTTCGTCCCAGCTTGGATCGCCACCGACCCAGCCCACGCCAGCAGCCGCAGCGGATGATACGCCCGCTCATCAAAGGCCACCGCCGCACCCACAATCACCCCAATCGACGAGATAGCCAGCGACTTCACCCGGCAGACCTGCATCCAAGTCGCCGCCGCCTCGCGCACGGCATGAATCCCGGACTTCTCCGCAAGCCTCGGCCTCATCCGGCCTCCAGCCCGCTTCCCGCCCAGCCTGATCCGAACGACAGCGCCCGAAGCATCGGCGCGGCCGGCCCAACCAAAGTTGAAACCTTGAGCAATGCCTCTTCAGGATAGACGTATCGACTCTTAGCCTGATTGTGCTCGCGCCGGGCCACCCACGCGGTGACGCACAACACACCCTCCTGCCAGGCCGCGGAACAGGAAGCCCGCAACCCTCAGTGCACGTAAAAGCGCTCCACCCCGCGACTTCAAGCTGTCGCTAAGATGGAGCGCTGATATCGTTGAGCAGTGAGGCCTAGTGGCCGGCCTCGACCTGAGGCGTGATGATCGCAACGTTCGTCACGTCCGCCTGCTTGCCAAAACCAATCACATCCGCAATGCTGCCGAAGTTCAGATCACGGTCGCCACGGACGAACATCACCTTCTCCTGACGAGTCTCATAGATCTTCGTCAATTCTGACGCCAACTGATCCTTCGGAAACGTTTGGTCGTTGATCTTATATGTCGGGATCGCGCCCGTATTGAGCACCTGCACGACGATTGTACGGTCGTTCGGCTGATCCTGCTTCTGATCTTTCGGAGGCTGAGGAACCAGCGTATTGAGACCCTTCGGCGTAGTCGGCTGAATGACCATGAAGATGATCAGTAGCACCAGAAGAACGTCGATCAACGGCGTGACGTTCATATCCGAAACTGCACCACCTGTTGAACCACCACCCATTGCCATAGCAAGACTCCTTCGTTTCTTAGCTGTGTTTTACAACGCCCTTCTCAGAGGGCAAAATTCGAATTACTGTGCGGGCTGATCGAGCGTTGTCTTATCAGTCATCAGATTCAACTGATTAACCCCGGCCGTGCGAAGCGCATCAATCGTGTCTTCCACCTTGCCGAAGTTCGAGCGAGCATCCGCACGAAGATAGACCGACTTGTCGTCGCTAGGATTTGTCTTCTTGGACTCCAGATCTTGAACCCGGGTGCTAAGGTCGGGCAGTGAGACCTTGTCACCGCCAAGGAATGTCGACCCGTCGCGCGTGACTGCTACCGTGATCGCGTCTTCCTTGTTGGCTGCGTCCATAATCACCGCCGCGCTCACCTTGGGAAGCTCTACCGTGACCTTGTCTCCCAGCATCGGAGTGATGACCATGAAGATGATCAGGAGCACAAGCATAACGTCCACCATCGGCGTTACGTTGATGTTCGAGTTGACCTTCTTGCCCTCTTCGCGCTTCGAAATCGACATAAAATCTGCTCCGTCAGGGTCGAGGCAACCGTCTCCGGCCTCCTGCCCTTGCTGTTATTGCGGAGAGACTGTGATCCCGGACGCCGTTCGCTCGGCGTCCGGGTCTCTACAGCTTGATTCCCGCAGTGTCTTGCTTGGCTGTCCTACTCCGGTTCAAATCGAACCGGCCGACAGGGTTTAGCGGTGCGACTGCTTGATGAAGTAGTCCACCAGTTCCGACGAGCTGTTGTCCATCTCCACATCAAACGACTCGACCTTGCCCGTGAAATAGTTGAACGTCATAACGGCCGGGATAGCAACCAGCAGACCGAACGCGGTTGTAACCAGAGCTTCCGAGATACCACCGGCGACTGCGGCGAGACCCTGGCTCTTGGTGGTTGCGATCGCCTTGAAGGCGTTAAGGATACCGACGACCGTTCCGAACAGCCCGATGAACGGTGCCGTCGATCCGATGGTGGCGAGACCGCCCAAGCCCTTCTTCAGCTTCGCGTGAACGATCGCTTCCGAACGCTCCAGAGCGCGCTTCGAGCTCTCAATCTGCTCCTCGGTTATCGCGCCGCCCGATCCGAACGAACGGAACTCGGTCAGACCAGCCGTGACAACCTCAGCGAGATGGGACTTCTTCGAACGGTCAGCAACCTTGATCGCCTCGTCCAGACGGCCTTCCTTGAGCGCGCCCGCAACCTTGGGTGCAAACTCGCGAGACTGCTTGCGGGCAGCCGAGAAGTAAAGAGCACGATCGATCATGACGGCCAGCGACCAGATCGACATGATGAAAAGAATGATAACGACGCACTTGGCAGGTACGCCCATCTGCGCCCAAAGGGCCGCAGGTCCGAAGCCTACTTCGGCCGGGGCATCTTGAAAGAACATGGCAAGTGAAGCGGGGGTGTGTGCGAAATTTGCAAGCTGAGCGAGAATCACGAAGTCTTTCCTCCTGGATGGACGTACTGATACATACGAATACTGAGACATGGTTTCGATCAAGCAGCGATACTTGATCTCGTTACGGACTACAAAGACCAGGAGGACTATCCTGTCCTTGCGAACATCGGGGCGTCGAGATTATAACAATACCTCAGGTTTGGCTCCGTTGCGCGCTGTTGACCAAGCGATTAATAATCAACAACGTTCCGCGCCACGAAGCCACTGAGTCCTAGCCGCCGCCATTCAGAGCAAAATTAACCGTGATGGTCGTATCGACCTCCGTCGGCTCGTTGTTCAGAAGATACGGCTTGTAACGCCACTGCTTCACCGCATCCAGTGCATAGTTGTTGAACATTGGATTCGTCGAACTGGCGACAGAGAGCTGCTGAATCGTTCCCTGCTTGGAGATGATAGCTCGCAACACCACTGTGCCGCTCATGTGCGCTACCTTCGCGATTGGCGGATACTGTGGCTGCACAAACCCGATGCGGTTACCCGCGATCACTCCGCCAGAGATGCGCGCGGGTCCCGTTGGCTTGGGAGGTGCCACATGGATGGCTGGCCCAGTGCTGCCGATTGTTCCGCCGAAAACACCACCCGGCGAGCCGCCTGCCATGCCGCTCATACCCGCTACTCCCATCGACGACGGGGGAGGAGGAGCATCTTCCTTGATCATCTTAATGTCCTTCGGAATCTTCGTGGGAGCATGCAGCCCCTCATCAATCTCCGAGACATGCGCAATCACCTTAACTGCCGGTGGTGGTGGTGGTGGTGGTGGTGGCGGTGGTGGCGGTGGTGCCGTCAACGAGGCCGTCAATGAATTATGAGGCAACGCTTCTGGGTAGAGAAGAGGGACCAAAATCATCGCGCCAAGAATCGCACCATTGAACGCGAACGTGGCAAACATCCAATAGCGTGACTTGGATTTGATCTTGCCGCCGGATTCCATCAAAGAGTCTTCAAACATAAGCAACCTCGTTCCCGCGAGGGAGAGCTACGTGCCTTAGACACCGCGGCTGTCTGAAATGTTCCCAAACTTCTGCAATCTTTTCCCGGAGGAGGGACTGCGTCTACCGGACGAGAATTTCTCGTCTCAGCCTTCAGGAAGTTGTACTCAGGATTTGCTGCGGTGCCGCTTGCAGCTCATCCTACCTCATAAATGCAACGTTGTGGAAGTGGCCCGGTAAATCTACGAATTTGCCCTGCTTTTTGAACGCCAACTCTTCGAACTTTAGCTCTTTGCGTTTTAGCGACGCACGCTCTTCGCCGCAGGAAGCGCCACACGCTTCCCTGCCGGCGCGCGCTTCGCCCGCCAGTCCTGGTACGCCACCAGCATCGGTGCCGCAACCGCAATCGACGAGTACGTTCCAATCGTGATGCCCACGACCAGCGCAAACGAGAACCCGTTCAGCACTTCGCCGCCAAATACGTACAGGCAAAGCACCGTCAGGAACGTCAGCCCCGACGCGATCACCGTCCGGCTCAGCGTCTGATTGATGCTGCGATTCACCACATCCGCCAGCTTCTCCCGCCGGTTCAGCGCCAGGTTCTCGCGAATACGATCGAACACCAGAT
>JAJYCQ010000027.1 GCA_021778315.1 Acidobacteriota bacterium
CGAGTTTGCCCGGTCGCAGAGGGGAAATAACAACTGTTATTGCCAGGACAATGAACTGACCTGGTACGACTGGAAACTGGATGAGCCGCGGAAGAGGCTGCTGGAGTTTACGTCGAAGCTGATTCAATTTCGGAAGGAGCATCCGAATCTGCATCGGCGGAGATTTTTTCAGGACCGCACGATTCGCGGGTCGGTAGTGCGGGATATTGCGTGGTACGGGAGCGATGGGAACGAGGTTTCCGATGAGGGGTGGACGGATGCGTGGAATAAATCTATTGCGCTGCTGCTGAATGGACAGACGCTGCATGTGATGGATGAAGATGGGCATCCGGTCGTGGACGACAGCTTTTTGATCCTGGTGAATGCGGCGGAGGAGGGCGTGGAGTATGTGATGCCGGAGCCTCCGAATGGGAGCCCGTGGACGCAGGTGCTGGATACTGAGAATATCGAGAAGCCGTTTTGCGCGGGGGAGGTTGGGGCGAAGGTGATTGTGGGCGGGCGATCGGTGCGGGTGTACAGCGATTGCGCGGAGGAGATTCCGGTGCGGCAGAGGCCGGCTCGGACGTTGTAGAGGCTGCTGGTTTAGAGTGTGGGTTCGATAGACAGTTTACCTTGCAAGAAGAACTGGCAAGGTAAACTGTCTTTTGGTATAGACTGACTGCATGGCGCGAAAAAATATTGATATTGCCGCGATTGATTTCAGCCAGTCGGTGGGGCGGTTGGTGCGGAAGGCTCGGTCGGTTGCGGTGTCGGATGAGATGTCGTGGACGGAGACGGCGGTGCTGCGGCGGCTAGCGGTGGATGGGGCGGCGACGACGGCGGAGCTGGCGAGGGCGCAGGGGATGAAGCCGCAGTCGATGCGGACGATTGTTGCAGAGCTGGAGCGGCTGGGGATGGTGGTGCGGAGGTCTCATCCGACGGATGGGAGGCAGGTGAATCTTGAGTTGACGAAGAAGGGTGCTGCGGCGCAGAAGGTGGCTCGCGATGCGAAGCGGACATGGTTGACGGAGGCGATTGCGAAGCTCCCGAGCGAGGAGCAGGAGACGCTGTTTGCCGCGGGGAGGATCATCGACAGATTGATTGGGGATGAGCGTTCTTGAATTGCGATGTGAGGAATTTTTTTGGAGAGGGAGGGTTGCTTTGAATTGGTCACACTATATTGCTTGCTTGTTTGCCGGAATGTTTCTTGCGAATGCTGTGCCTCACTTTGTGCAGGGCATCTGTGGCAATCGCTTCCCTACGCCGTTTGCGAAACCTCCGGGAAAGGGATTGTCTTCACCGGTGGTGAATGCGGTGTGGGGGGTGGGGAATCTGGTCGCGGGTACGGTCTTGTTTGGGGTTGGACGAGTTGCTAGCTGGGACACGGCTGGTGTGGTGGTGTTCTTTGTGGGCGTCGCTGTGATCAGCGTTGGGAGCAGCATTCATTTTGCGCATAAGGATGCTGCATGAGGGTTGGCGTTCGCTCTGTTGCCATGGATGAATTGAGAGGAAGACGATGCCGCTGACGCAACTGGATACGAAGGCTGCTTTGATTGTGATCGATTTGCAGCGGGGGATTGCTGCTGTGACGACGACTCCTGCTGCGAGTGTGGTGGTGGAACGGACGGCGGAGTTGGCTCGGGCGTTTCGCAGGAGAGGGCTGTCGGTGGTACTGGTGAATGTGACCGCGACTGCGCCGGGAAGGACGGACGCGGGGGTGCGTAGTGGGTCGTTCGCTGCGGACTGGACGGAGTTGGTGCCAGAGCTTGAGGTGCAGGAGGGCGATGTACTGATCAGCAAGCAGCGGCGCGGCGCATTCGTGGGCACGGGATTGGATGAGATGCTGCGTATGCGCGGCGTGACGCAGGTGTTTGTGACGGGGATTGCGACGAGTGCGGGCGTGGAATCGACCGCTCGCAGCGCGGATGATTTTGGGTACAACGTGGTGTTCGTGGTGGATGCGATGGGAGATCGCGATGCCGAGATTCATCGCTTTTGCGTGGAAAGGATTTTCCCTCGGCTGGGAGAGACGGAGACGACGGAGAACGTGCTGAAGAGGTTGGCGTGAGCGATGGATTGGAGTTGCGGTGAAGACGATGGAGGAGGGTGCGGCGACGGTGAATGAAGGGCGGTCGGTGGGGCGATATGCTCATGCCTGGCGGGCGTTGCGGCATCGGAATTTTAAGTTGTTTGTGGGTGGGCAGAGCATCTCGCTGATTGGGACTTGGATGACGCGGCTGGCGACGAGCTGGCTGGTGTGGAGACTGACTCACTCGGCACTGCTGTTGGGTGTGGTGGGATTTGCGGGACAGATTTTGACGTTTGTGCTGGCTCCGTTTGCGGGAGTTTTGATTGAGCGGATGGACCGGAGGAAGCTGCTGGTATGGACGCAGGCGCAGGCTGGAGTGCAGTCGCTGGCGATGGCGTGGCTGACGCTGGCGAAGGTGATTACGATCCACGAGATCATCGGACTGAGTGTGCTGCAGGGGCTGATTAATGCGTTCGATATGCCGGGGCGGCAGTCGTTTTTGGTGCAGATGGTGGAGGACCGGGGGGACCTGGGGAATGCGATTGCGCTGAACTCGTCGATGGTGAATGCGGCGCGGCTGGTGGGGCCGGCGCTGGCGGGCGTGGTGATTGCGGCGGTGGGCGAGGGGTGGTGTTTTGCGATCGATGGAGTGAGCTATGGCGCGGTGATTTTGTCGCTGGTGATGATGCGGGTGAGGCCGATGGATATTCGGCGCGCGACGGTGTCGATGCTGGAGCAGCTGAAGGAAGGGTGGGCGTACGTGAGTACGTTTCGACCGATACGGACGATCCTGCTGCTGTTTGCGCTGCTGAGTTTGATGGGGTGGCCTTATGCGGTACTGCTCCCGATCTTTGCGGCGCAGGTGCTGCATGGAGGGCCGCATACGCTGGGGTTTCTGACGGGGTCGTCGGGTGTGGGGGCGCTGGTGAGTGCGCTGTCGCTGGCGGTGAGAAAGACCGTACTGGGGCTGACGAGGATGATCCAGGTGGCAGCGGCGATGTTTGGTGCGGGGCTGATTTTGTTTGGGATGAGCCACGTGCTTTGGCTGAGCATGGTGCTGATGCTGCTGGTGGGATTTGGAATGATGCAGGGGCTGGCAGCGAGCAATACGGTGATCCAGACGCTGGTGCCGGAGGACAAACGGAGTCGCGTGATGAGCTATTACACGATGGCGTTTGTGGGGATGGCGCCGTTTGGGAGCTTGCTGGCGGGAGGGCTAGCGCACTGGGTGGGGGCTCCGCGTACGGTGATGATTACAGGGGCTTGCTGCGTGCTGGGATCGGTGTGGTTTACGTTTGAGCTGCCGGCGGTGCGGAGGGTGATGCGGCCGATTTATGTGGAGATGGGGATACTGCCGCAGGCGGAAGAACAGGCCGGGACCTAGGCTCGGTGTGGGGTTTGTTGGGAAGGTAAGTGGGATGGGGACACAACTCGGGCGGCTTGTGACGGCATCTACCTCTCGAAAGCGAGTGACAGGTAATGAGTCTCCGACATGGACGCGGTATAGAAGCTGTGCGGATGATTGGATTGACTACACCGAAACGAAGACACCGAGGGAATTGTGACGAGCATCATGCGAAGCGGCAGAGTTCGAGGGACAATCTCCTCCCTGTTTCAAGCCGTGCAGGAGGCGGTGGGTGTGAGTGTGACACCGACTCATTTTTACTTTCCGGTGCCGAGTCTGAAGTCGTTTCAGAAGAAGGACTGGGGTGCGTGCCGGCCCTGTGCTGCGATTGATTTTCGGCTAGAGAAACAGATTGAACGGCTGGATGGAGAGCTGCTGCGGTTCGCTGCGGAGTGGACGTTTCCGGAGTCGTCGGATGGGAACGAACAGGAGTTTCATTTCAATAATGGATTCTTTGAGCGAGTGGATGCGGAGGTCGCGTACTCGTTTGTGCGGCTGAATAAACCGAAGAGGATTATCGAGATTGGGAGTGGCAACAGCACGCTGGTGCTGGGAGCTGCGCTGGAACGGAACAGGGCGGAGGGATCGCCGGGGGAGCTGATCAGCATCGATCCGAATGCGGTTGAATATTTGAAGGGTGGGGTTCCTGGGCTGACGCAGTTGATTGAGAAGCGCGTGCAGGATGTTCCGCTGGAGCTGTTTGCGACGCTGGGGGAGAATGATATTTTGTTTATCGACTCAAGCCACGTGGTGTCGATGGATAGCGATGTGCTGTATGAGTGTCTGCGGATTCTTCCGGAGCTGGCGAAGGGCGTGCTGGTGCACTTTCACGACGTGTTCACTCCGCAGGATTACCCGAAGAAGTTTGTGATGACGAACCTTTGCTTCTGGAGCGAGCAGTATCTGCTGGAGGCGTTGCTGGCGTTCAACTCGACGTTCAAGGTGGTGTGGTCTAGTAGCGCGATGCAGCAGTTTCATCCGGATATTCTGCGGCGATCGTTTCCGGAGTGGGAGGGAAGTTTTTCGCGGATGCCGAGAAAGCTGAAGGTGTTTGCTCCGTCGCTGGATGGGAAGAATGTGTGGCCTTGCAGCTTCTGGATTGCTCGCGCGTAGCGGCGCGGGGAGGGTGGACTAAGGGGCGAGCAGGTCGGCGAAGAGGGTGAAGCCGCGGTGGGTGGCGAGGGTGAGGGCGGTTTCGGATTTGTTGTTCTGGAGGGCGGGGGTTGCTCCGTGTTCGAGGAGGGTGCGGGCGATGGGGAGGTTTCCTTCAACGGCGGCGAGCATGAGGAGAGTCCAGCCGTTCTGGTTGGCGAGGTTGGGGTCGAGGCCTGTCGAGAGGGCGGCGCGGAGGGCGGGTTCGTCGCCTCGTTTGATCAGGTTTTGGGCGGCGCGGTAGGTCATTTGAGGCTCCTCGGTGCAGTGACTATGGTAGCGCACGCGGTGTGAGGGTGGCTGTCGTAAAAGGCATGCACTCTGAGTGGTGCGGGCAAACAGCAGATTCCTCCGCTGCGCTGCGGAATGACAGACAGAAAAGCAAGAGCAAGAGCAAGAGCAACGGCAAGAGCAACAGCAACAGCAAATACAGTGGTCCTTCGCTTCGCTCCAGGATGACGAGATTTTGGGTGAGTGAGAGTGTGGAAAGGCCAGAGAAAATGAAACGGCTACTCGGCTAGGTGGTGGGGTTTTTGGCCGAAGGTGGGGCCGAAGTAGTGGAGCTCTACGAGCATGCAGAGGATGTGCTCTAGCGCGAGCTGGGATTCCTGGATGTTCATGGTGGTGTTGGAGGGGATGATGACGTTGATGTCGGCGAGGGACTTCATGGTGCCGCCGTCGTTGCCGGTGTAGGCGATGGTGTGGAGGCCGAGGGTGCGGGCCTGCTGGAGGGCGCGGACGCAGTTTTTGCTGTTGCCGGAGGTGGAGATGGCGAGGAGGACGTCGCCGGGTTGGCCGAGGGCTTCTACCTGGCGCTCGAAGATGTGGTCGAAGGAGTGGTCGTTGCCGATGGCGGTGAGGATGCTGGAGTCGGTGGTGAGGGCTATTGCGCGTAGGGCCGGGCGGTCGATGGTGAGGCGGGCTACGAACTCGGCGACGAGGTGCTGGGCGTCCGCGGCGGAGCCTCCGTTGCCGCAGACGAGGAGCTTGTGGCCGGACTTCATGGCGTCGGCGGTGAGGCGGGCGGCCTCGACGACGGCGGCGTGGATGGTCTCGTCGTGGAGGACCTTGGTCATGGTGTTGATGGACTGGGTGAGTTGGCGGCGAACGATGTCGATCATGGTGCGGGACTCCCGGTGCTGCTGCTCTATCGTACGTGGGATGGGTGTGGGTTCGCAGAAGTGCTGAACAAGTCTCCGGCATTCCCTCAGCGGCTAAAGCCGGGTTAAACTCGCTAAATTTACGGCGGGACTAAAGTCCCGCCCCTTCAAAACGAAGACTTATGCAGAGACTGCTTAGCGGAGGTAGACGTCGGTGCCGGTGATCCAGTCCTGGCGGGGTGGAGCGAAGATGTCGTAATCGATGGTGTCTTCGAGGGCTTCGGCGGAGTGGGGAAGGTTGCCGGGGATGACGAGGAGCTCGCCGGCGCGGATGGTCTTTTCGACGGTGGCACCTTCTTCTCCGAGGACGAAGAGGAGGGCTCCCTGTTCGATGTAGGTGATCTGTTCGTTGGGGTGCTGGTGGCGGGGGACGAGGGCTCCCTTCTTGAGGACGATGCGGGCGAACATGGCCTGGGAGCCGTGGACGAACTGGCGGGTGAGGAGGGGGTTGAGCTGCTCGGCGGGGATGTCGGACCAACGGGTGTGGAGGGCTTGAGTGGACATCCTAAAAGGGTACCTCGAGTGAGGGAGAAAGGCACCTTCGGCGTGAGGGTGAGTGATGTACAGTGGTGGGGACGGAAACAACGGCATAGGCGAGAGACCCGGACGGCTGCCCGAGGTTGTGCGGCGTCTGGATTGTTCGCGATCGGTATGAAGAAGCAACGAGGTAGGACTGTACATGGATTGGATGGAAATGCTGCGTTCTTTGAGGGATTGCCTGGGGCGTTTCGGAAGGAGAGCAGGGCTGGCTGGACGCTGGATGGCCGGGTTGGTGCTTTGCTGTGGGATGGCGGCGGCGGTGGCGCAGGTGGGCTCGGCTCCGGTAGCGGCTTCGCAGATGGACCGGATGGCTGCGATGGAGCAGGCGGTGGCGCAGAATACGGCGGCGATTGCAAAGGCGCAGGCAGCTGCGGATAACTCGTGGATGCTGACGAGCGCGGCGCTGGTGCTGATGATGAGTGCACCGGGGCTGGCGCTGTTTTATGGCGGGCTGGTGCGGAAGAAGAACATTCTCGGGACGATGATGCAGACGTTCGCGATGATGGCGGTGATTACGGTGCTGTGGGCGGTGGTGACGTACTCGCTGGCGTTTGGGACGGGGAACGCGTTTATCGGCGGGCTGCACAATATGTTTTTGCGAGGGGTAGGGCTGGCTCCTGATCCGGCGTATGCGGCGACGATTCCTTTGCAGACGTACATGGTGTATCAGCTGATGTTTGCGATTATTACTCCGGCGCTGATAACGGGGGCGTTTGCGGAGCGGATGAAGTTTTCGGCGATGCTGCTGTTCATGGTGCTGTGGGCGATTTTTGTATATAGCCCGATGGCGCATATGGTGTGGGGCGTGGGCGGGTTTCTGAATGCGTCGGCGGTGGGGATGGGAGGGCTGGCGGGGAGGTTTCCGTGCCTGGATTTTGCGGGCGGAACGGTGGTGCATGTGACGTCGGGTGTGAGTGCGCTGGTGACGGCGATCTACCTGGGGAGGCGGCTGGGATTTCCTCAGAAGGCGTTCATGCCGCACTCGGTGGTGCTGAGTTTTGTGGGAGCGAGCCTGTTGTGGGTGGGGTGGTTCGGGTTCAATGCGGGGTCGGCTTTGGGGGCGAGCGGGCTGGCGACGACGGCGTTTGTGGCGACACAGTTTGGAGCGGCGGCGGGAGCGTTGGGATGGGCGGCGGCGGAGTGGATTCGGAATGGGAAGCCGTCGGCGCTGGGAGGGATTTCGGGAGCGGTGGCGGGGCTGGTGGCGATTACTCCTGCGTCGGGATTTGTGCCGCCGATGGATGCGCTGTGGATCGGTCTGATTGCGGGAATTTTCTGTTTCTTCATGGTGGTGAAGGTGAAGAATGTGTTTGGCTATGATGACTCGCTGGATGCGTTTGGAGTGCATGGAGCGGGAGGAACGATGGGAGCGATTCTTACGGGATTCTTTGCGAATTCTGTGGTGAATCCGATCTTTGGAGCAGGGAAGGCTACGGGATTCTTTGAGGGAAATCATGGGCAGGTGTTGAATCAGATTGTGGGAGTTGGGATCGGATGGACGATTTCTATCGTAGGGACGCTGATTCTTCTGTACGTTGTAGATAAGCTGGTCGGGCTTCGGGTGAGTGAAGACGACGAGCGCGAAGGACTGGACCTTTCTCAGCATGGCGAAGAGGGCTATGACTGGGAGGGAGCATAGGTTGTAGGAAGTAAGGAAGGGAACGAGAGGCAGCAGATGCAAAAGATTGAAGCAGTGATCCAGCCTTCGAAGCTGGATGCGGTAAAGGATGCGTTGGTAGAGGCAGGGATTTCGGGGATCACGATCTTCGAGGCCCGAGGCCATGGACGACAGAAGGGCCACACGGAGTTTTATCGCGGCAGAGAGTATGCAGTTGATTTGCTGCCGAAGATCAAGCTGGAACTGGTGGTGACCGATGAGATGAAGGACAAGGCGATCGACGCCATTATCGGAGCCGCCAGGACGGGCCGCATTGGAGATGGAAAGATCTTCGTGTCGACGATCGATGAGGCGATACGGATACGCAACGACGAGCGCGGAGAGATTGCGCTGTAAGAAGCCTTCCAGAAACTAGAGAAGTACGCAGTAAGATAGGAGAATAAGCACCGACAAGAGCCAAATGCAGGGGTCTATCCACAGCCCGCGGAAAAGAATCCACGGGCAGGGTTGAGAAGACGCACCGTTAAGCAGTGTTTGGACAGACGCCAAGGGGGGAAGCGACGATCTTGATATCCAACAGCGGAGAGGGTGGTAGCGGCGGTGGGGGCAATCCTACGTTGGGCGCAATGGCGCGCGGAGAGTATGAGCGGCGGATGGTGGAGATTCGCCGCAGCTTTGAGCTGAGCGGTGACGGGCTGAGGGCGGCGTCGGCTCGGGCGGCGCTGGTGGATGAACTCGTGATGCGGTTCTGGAACGAAGAGGTCAAGGCGAATCCGAAGCTGGGCGCGGGCGTGGCGGTGACGGCGATTGGGGGATTCGGGCGGGGGCATTTGTTCCCGTACTCGGATGTGGACCTGATGTTCTGCGTGGAGAAGGGCGCGGAGAAGCTAGCGAAGGATGCGATACGGAGGGTGTCGCAGTCGCTGTGGGATTGCGGGCTGCAGGTGTCGCTGACGACGCGGCCACCGGGGGAGTGTGAGCGGCTGGATGTGGTGAATCCGGAGTTTGCGCTGTCGCTGCTGGACCTGCGGAAGATTGGCGGGGACGACGCGGTGTTTGCGAAGCTGCGGGACAAGTCAGTGGCGAAGCTGCGGGCCAAGGACTCGAAGGCGATTGGGGTGGCGCTGGCGGAGCTGACGAGGGAGCGGCACTCGAAGTATGGGGACACGCTGTTTCACCTGGAGCCGAGCATCAAGGACTGCCCGGGCGGATTGCGGGATGCGAATGTGTGCCATTGGCTGCGGGGATTGAGCCGGCGTCTTACAGACCCGCCTCTCCCACATCTCAAAAGCGAGATGTGGGGCACCCAGAGTGCCGGCGAGTTTGGGGAGGCTGTGGCGTTTCTGGCGGCAGTGCGGTGCTTTCTGCATTACCGGCATGAGCGGGACGACAATACGCTGGACTGGCAGGCGCAGGATGCGGCGGCGCAGCGGAGGATCGGGCTGTCGGGACAGTCGCAGGACGGGGTGGATGCGGCGTACTGGATGCGGGCGTATTTTCGGCATGCGAGGGTGGTGGAGAGGTGCCTGCTGCGGGAGGCGGCGGATGCGGGATTGAAGGTGGAATCGAAGACAGGAGTGCGACGGATACGGGTTCCGGAGAGGGCGGGCTATTTGCTGCGGGACGGCCTGCTGGAGCTGAAGGCGACGTCGGAGAGCGGGACGGATGCGGCGTATGAGCCGGAGGTGGTGCTGGCGGCGTTTGCGGCGATGGCGGAGTCGGGGGCGAGGCTGTCGTATGCGAGCGAGGAGAGGATTGCGAATGCGATACCGATGCTGTCGGCGAACCTGGAAGAGGGGCCGGGGCTGTGGCGGCAGCTGTCGGCGATTCTGACGGGAGAGCGGGCGGGCGTGGCGCTGCGGGCGATGCATACGCTGGGAGTGCTGGATGTGATTGTGCCGGAGTTTCATGGGATCGATGCGCTGGTGATACGGGACGCGTATCACCGGTACACGGTGGATGAGCATACGTTTGTGCTGATCGATACGCTGCATGGGCTGGCGGAGGATCCGGGCAAGGGAGCGGCGGATTGGCGGGTGAAGTTTGGGTCGATGATTCGGGAACTGCAGAATCCGGGGCTGCTTTATCTGGCGGCTCTGATGCACGACACGGGCAAGGGACGGGCGACGGAGCTCCATGCGGTGGAGAGCGCAAGGATGGCGCAGAGCGTGCTGGAGCGGCTGGAGATGGATGCGTATGACGCGGGGCTGGTGATGCGGCTGATTGAGACCCATTTGGAGATGTCGGCTGCGCTGCGGCGGGATATTTTCGATGCGGAGACGGTACGTGCGTTCGCTGGGAAGGTGCAGACGCATGAGTCGCTGCGGATGCTGACGCTGTTTACGTATGCGGATATAGCGGCGGTGAATCCGGACGCGTTGACTCCGTGGAAGGCGGAAAACCTGTGGCGGCTGTGGATGGCGACGGCGAACCAGCTGGACCGGAATGTGGACGAAGAGCGGGTGCATGCGAAGGTGGCCGGAGGTGCGCTGGGGGGAGGGTGGCGGAAAGACGAGAAGATCGCTCGGGTGCTCTCGCTGGTGCCGGGCAGGCAGGCGGAGGTAGAGCAGTTTCTGGAGGGGTTTCCGGAGCGCTACGTGCGCACACGCTCGCCGGAGACGATGCGGCAGCACTTTGAGATGACGCAGCACTTTGCGGAGGAGCCGTTCCAGGTGGCGTTTCAGCATGGAGCGAAGCAGGCAGCGTCGACGGTGAGCGAGATTACGCTTGTGACGCAGGACCGGCCGCGGCTGTTTGCGGGCATGGCAGCGGCGCTGGCGGCGTGGGGGATGAACGTGGTGACGGCGGATGCGTTCGCAAATGAGGCGGGCGTGGTGGTGGACAGCTTTCGGTTTACGGATACGTTTCGGACGCTGGAGTTAAATGAGAGCGAGCGGGAGAGGTTTGTGCTGAGCGTGCGGGACCTGGTGGCGGGCCGGAGCTCGGTGGAGAAGCTGCTAAGCGGACGGAGGCGAGGGAAGCGGAAGCCTCCGAGGGTGGTGGTGGAGACGAAGATCGAGTTTGATGGGACAGCGTCTTCGCATAGCACGCTGCTGCAGGTGGTGGCGCAGGATATTCCGGGACTGCTGCGGGCGGTCAGCGCGACGGTGAGCGGGCAGGGTTATAACGTGGAGGTCGCGCTGGTGGATACGGAGGGGGAGACGGCGATCGATGTGTTCTACCTGACGAGCGAGGGGAGGCGGCTGACGCAGGAGCAGGAAGAGGGTCTGCGCGCTGCGCTGCTGGCGGCGATTGAGGAAAATAGCCGCGGATGAATTCGGTGTGGGATAGTCCTATTTCTGAGGGCTAAAGTTTTTGCAAAAAAACCAACCGATGGAGGTGAACCTGCATCGTATAAACCACGTCAACAATATTGAATTCGGTTCTAACAATCTTGGTATTTCGCGTGTTGCTCATGAGAGTCGATCCTGATTTGAATAGGCTGTGGAGCCAAACGTCCTGAGGAACGTATACTTACGGATATGAGTCAGAATGCAAACCAGACAACGGCAGACGGTCGGCCGACTGCGGTTCCTCAACGCAACGACCGGTACATCTTTGGGACGCTGGACAGCTTTGGGAAGAATCGCGAGAAGCTGGATGAGGTGAATTGGGGCAACGAGCAGCCAGAGGGTGTGGTGCTGGCCTCGATGGATGCGGCGATCAACTGGGTACGGAAGAATTCTGTGTGGCCGATGACGTTTGGGTTGGCGTGCTGCGCGATTGAGATGATGTCGATGGGCGGATCGCGGTACGACATTGCGAGGTTTGGAGCGGAGGTATTTCGTCCGTCGCCTCGACAGAGCGACCTGATGATTATTGCGGGAAGAGTATCGCAGAAGATGGCACCGGTGATTCGGCGGCTGTATGAGCAGATGCCGGAGCCGAAGTGGGTGATCTCGATGGGAGCGTGCGCGACGTCGGGTGGTGTGTTCAATAACTATGCGCTGTTACAGGGCGTGAACCAGGTGATTCCGGTGGATGTCTATGTGCCGGGATGTCCTCCGCGGCCGGAGCAGTTGCTGTATGCGATCACGCTGTTGCAGGAGAAGATTCAGGCGAGCCGGGGAACGATACGGCAGACGTTGAATCTGGATTAGGCGAGAGGAAGAAGCGTCTGGTATGCGGCGCCAGGAGTGGGTTGAAAAAAGAGGCGCAACGTTTTGGGACGTGTTGTTTGGAGTGATTGTTGCAGGTGATTTTATCGGTACTCGGGTGTATACAGGAAAAGATTTTTGTAGTTAGGTGGAACATCCGCGTTACACTTTAGGGGATTGATCGTAGGCAGCAGCTATACGGCTATGGTTCGCAGTAGTCGTAGAAAGCACAACTTATCAGGTTTTATTTGGAGGATCGTCGAATGTCTTATCGCCCGTTTCGCAATATCGGCCGTTTTTTGTTGGCTGCATGTGCGGTCAGTTTTGGAGTAGCCAGCATTAGTGCTCAGACTACGCTGCCAAATGCTCCCAACCCCTCGCGGGTTGATATCTTTACCGGATTTTCTTATTACGGTCTACACAGCGAGAATAAGCCATCGGGTGAGCAGTTCGGGTCCGTGGATTTGGGTGCGATCGGCAGTGGAGCCTATTATTTTAACCGGCATTTCGGTGGCGAAGTTGCGATGATTGCGAACCCGAACGGCAATGGTGATGGTTTCTACGGATATTATGCGGGGCCGATTTTCCGTATGCCGTTGCAGAACTACACGCTGTTCGCGCACGGCATGGCGGGTGGTGTTCATGGAGTTGGCCCGAACAATCCGGGTGGTGTGGGCTATAACCCCTACACCTGGGGTGTAGGCTTGCTGGCCGGCGGCGGCATGGACTATGACCTGCCGTTCTTCAATCATCACATCGGACTGCGCCTCTTCGAGGCAGACTATCGCTACACGCATATCGATTTCGGTCCTGCGGACCCTGCTGCGTTCCTGCAGGGTGGGCGCGCAAATCTTAACGGTGCAGAGTTGAGCACGGGTCTTCTTTGGCATCTTGGCAGCGTCGTTCCTCCACCTCCGGTGAAGTACTCCTGCGCCGTGACGGCTCCTACCGGTGCGATCTATCCGGGAGATCCGGTCACGATCACAGGAACTGCTACGGATCTTCGCGCGAAGAAGCCAGCGACCTACAAGTGGTCGGCGGATGGCGGCACGGTTACGGGCGATTCGAACGTTGCCAGTGTCGACACGAAGACGCTTGCTGCTGGAACGTACACGGTCAAGGGTCACGTAGAGCAGGGGCCGAAGCCTGGCATGTTCGCGGATTGCACGACTCCGTTTACGGTCAAGGCATTTGACCCACCGACGGTATCCTGCTCGGCGAACCCGACCACGGTGAATGCCGGCGACCCGGTTACGATCACGGCTGCAGGGAATAGCCCGCAGAATCGTCCTCTGACCTACAGCTACAGCTCGACAGCTGGAACGATCAGTGGCAACACGGGAACGGCGACGCTGTCGACGACCGGTGCGGCTCCTGGCACGACGATCTCTGTCACCTGCAATGTGGTGGACGACAAGGGCCAGACGGCATCGCAGCAGACGTCTGTGACGCTGAATGCTCCTCCTCCTCCTCCGGCACCTGTGACCAAGCAGCTTTGCGCGATCACGTTTGACAAGGACAAGGCTCGCCCGACCCGCGTGGACAATGAAGCCAAGGCTTGCCTTGACGACATCACGCTGAGCGAGCAGCGCGACACGACTGCCAAGCTGGCTGTAGTCGGCAACTCGGAGCCGGTAAAGGTTCACGGGAAGAAGACGGCACGCAAGGAAGAGCTTGCAGCCAAGGCGACCACGAAGAAAGCTGCTGAGCGGGCTGTGAACGCGAAGGAGTACCTGGTAACGGAGAAGGGCCTGGATGCGTCGAACATCTCGGTCTACACCGGCACTGCGGGTACGAACTCCGTGGAGACGACCCTGATTCCTGCAGGCGCAACGCTGGATACGACTGGCCTCACCCCTGTGGATGAGACGGCCGTGAAGGCAGTGCCCCGCAAGGCGCTCGGTACCAAGCATCACCACCACGCTAAGAAGTAGTAGTAGAAGCTGAAGAGCAAGGTGCGCGATGGCCGGCTGGGAGAGATCCCAGCCGGCCATTGTCTGTCCGGAGCGGTTCGGGGAGGTCGGCCCGGGACGCAGGGGAGGGACGGATGCGCGAACCTTGCATGGTAACTCACGATCAGCTCCGTAGTGTCTCCAGAGTAGTCTGGGATAGGCTATGGACAGGAGCCGTCTGTTGAAGCGTTTGAACCCTCTGAAGGTAAGAAGTTTTTTTGTGTCGCTCTTGATCTGGTCTGGAATGGCCATTCCTCTGCATGCGGTGTCTTGGTTTCCGTTGGGGCCGTATGGGGGAGATGCCCGCTCGTTTGCGGCCGATCCAGGGGACTCGAAGCACATTTACCTGGGGTCGGCGAATGGGTGGATCTACGAGTCGCATAACGGGGGTGAGAGCTGGATGCGGTTGAGCCAGCTGGGGCGGCGGAACGACCTGGTGATTGACCAGATTCTTCCGGATGCGAGGAACCCTCGGCGGCTGGTGGTGGGAGCGTGGATTGCAGACCATCCGGATGGCGGGATCTTCATCAGCGAAGATAGCGGACGGAGCTGGACGGATGTGGCGGGGATGCATGGCCAGTCTGTGCTGGCGCTGACACGCGCGGCGTCGGATCCGAACCTGCTGGTTGCGGGGACGTTGCAGGGAGTGTTTCGGAGTACGGATAACGGGTTGCACTGGACGCAGATCAGCCCGGTGGGCAGCACGGAGATTCACGAGATTGAGTCGCTGGCGATTGACCCTCGTGATGCACGGATCATCTATGCGGGGACGTGGCACCTGCCGTGGAAGACGGTGGACGGCGGCGAGCACTGGGTGAATATCAAGCGAGGTATCATCGAGGATTCGGATGTGTTTTCGATTGTGATCGACCCGGCGCAACCGGAGACGGTGTATGCGAGTGCCTGCTCGGGGATCTACAAGAGCGTGAATGCGGCGATGGAGTTCAAGAAGGTGCAGGGAATTCCGTCGTCAGCTCGGAGGACGAGGAAGCTGGAACAAGACCCGGAACATCTGCAGACGGTGTATGCGGGGACGACGGAGGGACTGTACCGGACGCTGGATGGCGGGCATGTGTGGGACCGGCTGACGGGGTCGGACGTAATTATCAATGATGTGTATGTGGACCCGCATAACTCGGGGCACGTGCTGCTGGCGACGGACCGCGGAGGTGTGCTGCGGAGTGAAGATTTTGCGGCTAGCTTCCATGAATCGAATACTGGATTTTCGGCGCGGCAGGTGGTGGCATATGCTGCGGACCCGAATCATCCGGCGAGCTTGTATGCGGGCGTGGTGAACGACAAGGATGCGGGAGGAGTGTTCCAGAGCCTGGATGGTGGAGCTCGCTGGAGACAGCAGAGCGTGGGGCTGGGCGGACGCGATGTGTACAGCCTGGCGGCGACTCCGGCGGGAACGATGCTGGCAGGGACGACGCATGGAATATTCAGATTGCAGGATGGCGTTTGGACGGATTCGGGTACGTTGCTGAAGGATGCGGTGAAGGGACGGAGGCCGGCGCGCGAGGTTCGGTTGCAGTCGCAGGGAGGGGCTGGGGCTCCGTCGACGATTGATGCGGTGGTGTATGCGCTGGTGCAGGACGGTAGCCTGGCGACGTATGCGGGTACGTCGGAGGGATTGCTGCGGAGCCGGAATGATGGGATCGCATGGTCGCTGGTTCCGTCGGTGGATATGGGCGAGGTGAGGTTCTTTGCGCTGCAGAAGAATGTGCTGATGGCGGCGGGGCTGAAGAGGATTGAGCTGTCTGTGGATGGCGGCGTGAAGTGGGAGCCGGTGGCGCTGCCGGCGGAGCTGACGCAGATTGCGGCGGTGGCGGTGGATGGACGGAATACGCTGTGGGTGGGAGGGCGCGAGGGAGTATTCTACTCGTCGAACCATGGCGGGAGTTGGAGCCAGGTGCATAATTTGTTGACGCCGCAGGTGGACGGGATCTACTACGATGCGGCGGGAGACAGGATGCTTCTCACGACGTCGGTGTCGACGATGATCTTTGCGGTGAAGCTGCCGAACTACAAGATTTCTTATTGGGACACGGGATGGAAGCTGCGGTTCGCGAGGCCGGTGGGAGATCACCTGCTGGGAGCGACGCTGTATGACGGGATCGTGGTGCAGCCGAAGATGGTGGACTCGAGTTTTGGCAACATGCATGCGAGTGAGGGAAAGTAACCCGGGGACGTGGTGGTGCGTTTGCAACGGGACTAGAATAGGGAGATATGGACGCTATCTCACTGACCTCCAATCCGCGGCATTCCTTCCAGACCGACGATCCTGCGCTTGAGCCGATTGCGAGGAAGGTCGAGGCTGGCCAGCGGCTGAGCTTCGACGATGGTCTTGCGCTGTATCGCAGTGGAGACATTCTGGCTGTGGGCTGGATGGCGAACCTGGTGCGCGAGCGGCTGCATGGGGACGTTGCGTACTTCAATGTGAACCGACATATTAATCCGACGAACGTATGCGTGGCGTCTTGCAGGCTATGCGCGTTTGGCCGCAAGAAGGGCGAAGCGGATACGTACACGATGGCGCTGGAAGAGGCCTGGGAGACGGCGGGGCAGGGGCTGACCGAGGCGGTGACAGAGTTTCATATTGTCGGTGGACTGCATCCGGATCTGCCGTTTGAGTACTTCATGGATCTGGTGCGGGGATTGAAGGAACGCTATCCTCAGGTGCATATCAAGGCGTTCACGATGGTGGAGATTTCGTTCTTTGCGAAGATTGGGAAGATCTCGATTGCAGAGGCGATTGAGCGGATGAAGGCGGCGGGTGTGGACTCGTGCCCGGGCGGCGGCGCGGAGATTTTTGCGGATCGGGTGCGGCATATTATATGCGACCACAAGATTGATGGTGGAGAGTGGCTGGAGACGGCGAGGCTGGTACACCAGGCCGGGCTGCGATCGAATGCGACGATGCTGTATGGGCATATCGAGAACGATGAAGATCGCGTGGATCATCTGCTGAAGCTGCGTGCGGTGCAGGATGATACGGGCGGATTCCAGACATTTATTCCTCTGAGTTTTCATCCGGATAATACGGCGCTGGGACATCTGCCGAAGTCGAGTGGGCTGACGGATATTCGGCAGATTGCGGTGAGCCGGTTGATGCTCGATAACTTTTCGCACATCAAGAGCTATTGGCAGATGGTGACTCCGAAGATGGCGCAGATTTCGCTGCGGTTTGGGGCGGATGATATCGACGGAACGGTGGTGGAGGAGAAGATCTATCACGATGCGGGAGCAAATACTCCGCAGGGACTTCGCAGGCAGGATCTGGTTCGGTTGATCACCGAGGCGGGACGTGTGCCGTTCGAACGGGACACGCTGTATCGTGCGGTGACTCGCAGTGAAGATAGTTTTACCGTAGCGGTTTAGGCGAGTGGCCTTGAGGCTGCGAGGGTATCAGGCAGACGATATCGATGCGATGCACGCGCTGGATGTGGTGTGCTTCGAGAGGCCGTTCCGGTTTACGCGCTGGGCGATGCGTCGGTTTGCCGAGGTGAAGAAGGCGCGGGTGGTCGTTGCCCAAGAGGGCGATGCGCTGGTGGGGTTTGTCATCCTGCATGTGGAAGTGGGGGACGAGGGACGGACCGGCTACATCATTACGCTGGATGTGGAGCCCGCGATGCGGCGCAGAGGGATTGCAGCCTTGCTGATGCGCGAGGCGGAGCGGCAGGCTCGTGTGGATGGGTGCACGGCGCTGGTACTGCATGTCTTCGCAGGGAACGAAGCTGCGATTCGGTTTTATGAACATGCGGAGTTTTCTCGTTCGCATCTCGCGGAAGAATTTTATGGGCCGGGTGTGGATGCTTGGGTGTATCACAAACTGTTGCTTGTGGTGCAGGAGTAGGGTGGGGCGATATCGATTCTGCGATAGAGTGATTGCATCGTAATTTTCAAGGAGACGAACGATGCGAGTTGGTTCTGCGCTGGTGGGAGTGGTGTTGGTAGGTTGCGTGATGCAGATGGGAGCACAGACGGTGGCAATCCATGGAGACAACGGAGTGGTGCTTGGAGCTCCTCCGGCGGTGGCGGTGAAGCCGGTCACGGATGTGGTTGGGGGACATACGATCACGGATGATTATCGCTGGCTCGAAGACCAGAAGGCTGCGGATACTCGCGCATTTATTGGTGCCGAGACGGAGTATACGGACAGCTATTTTGCGCAGATCAAGCCGCTTCGGGAGAGGCTGGTGGCGCGGCTGACGGAGCTGTCTAGGGTGGACCAGGTGAGTGTGCCGATGGAAGAGCACGGGAGGTTCTTCTATACGAAACGGCTGGCGGCGGAGAACCAGGCTTCGATTTATTACCGCGTGGGTCTGGAGGGCGCGGAGATCAAGCTGGTTGATGCGGGGACGCTGAGCTCGGATGGAAATGCCTCGGTGAGTATTGCGGATATCTCTTCGGACGGGAAGCTGTTGGTGTATGGCGTGCGGCACGGTGGAGCGGATGAAGAGACGGTCCGCGTGCTGGATGTGGAGACGAAGAAGAACCTGAGCGATGAGCTGCCGCTGGCTCGCTACTCGGGGTTTGGGCTGAGTGGGAAGACGCTGTATTACGCGAAGATTCTGGCGAACGGCGGAGCTGCGGTATTTGAGCACGCGATGGGGACGACGGCGGATAAGGATGTGCAGGTGTTTGGCGGAAGCTATCGGGGCGAGACGCTGGGGCCACTGGATCTGGTTGGGTGCAGGGTGAGCGAGAACGGTCACTGGCTGGTGGTGACGATTGGGCATGGAGTGCCGTCGACGCGCGAGGATATTTTGTTGCAGGATCTGCGCAAGCCGGGGGCGGGGCTGGAGCCGCTGGTGTTTGGTGTGGAGTCGAGGTTCCAGTTGCATATGGATGGCGACCGGATGTTTGTGAACACGGATTTGGGTGCTCCGAATGGGAAGGTGCTGCGGGCGAGCTTTGGCGATCCGACGACGAAGAGTTGGCCGGTGGTGGTGGCGGAGGGGAAGAGCCCGATTGATGCTGTGTCGATTGCCGGCGGGAGGATGTTTGTGGGGCGGCTGGTGGATGTGAAGTCGGAGACTACGATTTATTCGCTGCCGGAATCTGGACCAGCCAAGCAGGTTGGGACGATTGCGTATCCGACAATTGGGACGGGGAGCGTGGTGCGGGGGCGTGCGGATTCGAAGACCGGGTTCTATACGTTCTCTTCGTTCACGGTTCCTCCGACGATTTATCGCTATGACATTGCGGCGGGCAAGACTACGGTGTGGGACCGGTCGAAGGTGCCGTTCGATGCGGATCAGTATGAGGTGAAGCAGGTCTTTTATACGTCGAAGGATGGGACTCGCGTGCCGACGTTCATTGCGGGACGTAAGGGCCTGAAGATGGATGGAACGGCGCCACTGCTCATGACCGGGTATGGTGGATTTTTGATCTCGGAGACTCCTAGCTTTAACGCGAAGTATGCGTGGTGGATGGAGCAGGGAGGATTTTTTGCGCTGCCGAATATGCGCGGCGGCGGGGAGTACGGCGAGACGTGGCACAAGGCCGGGATGTTCGCGCATAAGCAGAATGTGTTCGACGACTGGTTTGCCGCGGCGGAGTATTTGATTGCGAACAAGTACACGACGACGAAGCGGTTTGCGATTACGGGGAGGTCGAATGGAGGGCTGCTGATGGGCGCGTCGATGACGCAGCGGCCGGATTTGTTTGGAGCGATCCTGTGTGGGTATCCGCTGCTGGATATGAGCCGGTATCAGAAGTTTCTGGTGGGGCGGTGGTGGACGACGGAGTATGGGTCGGCGGAGAAGCCGGAACAGGCGGAGTACATTCTGAAGTATTCGCCGTATCAGAATGTGCGGGCTGGAGTGAAGTATCCGGCGATCATGTTCTTTACGGGAGACAGCGATACTCGCGTGGCTCCGCTGCATGCCCGGAAGATGGCGGCGCTGATGCAGGCGACGGTGATGGCTGAGCCTGCGGATGAGCGGCGGCCGGTGCTGCTGCACTATGACGTGAAGGCTGGGCATAGCGCGGGCGTTAGCGTGGACCAGCTGGTCAACGATATGGCGGATGAGTTGGGATTTCTTTGGAATGAGACGGGCGGGAAGTAGGAGCAGCTGCTAGCTTTAGCTACGGATTGGAGGTTGCTGGCTGGAAGGTGGGTTTGAGGCTGGCATCGTAGGAGCGGTTGAAGCGGAGGACGGCGGCCCACTCGCCGTTGTGGTCGTCCTGCCAGACGATCTGGCCGCCTAGAATGGCGGCGATTTCGGTGGGGGTGAGGTCGCGGGTCGCGGCGAATTCGCGGCCTCGGCGGGAGTTGGGGTGGGCCATCAGGTAGCGACGAAATGAGGGGGTGACGAAGTGCGTTGTGAAGACGATCGCCGTGTCATAGCGGTCGGATTCTTTGGCGGCCTTTTGAATCTGGGGGAGGGTGAAGTCTTCGATGGAGATGGCTTTGAGTGGGCGCTGGACGTAGCCTAGCTCGGGGCGGAAGACGTCTGCGGCGACGGGCCAGGCGGTGAGGATGGTGGCGTTGGGGTAGTGCTGGGCGACGAAGTTGATGGCTTCCTGATCGACGACGATCATGTCGCGGTAGGTGAGGTTGTCCTCGGGCGCGAAGGAGGTGGGAGGGTTGAGCCAGAGGGCGCTGATGAAGGCCGCGGCGGTGAGGGCGGTGAAGGCGGGGGCCCAGTGAGTGCGGGTGCGCCAGATGTCGACGCAGATGAGGAGGATCAGGGGATAGATGGGCAGGAGATAGCGGGTGAGGAGAGCTCCACCGAGGATGGAGAAGGCTAGCCAGTTGGCTGCGATGAGGACGGCGATGAGGCGGAGCGTGGTGGGGGTGAGGGCTCTTGGGGAGTTGGCGCGGCCGGGGAGGAAGAGGCAGGCGGCGGCGAAGAGGATGGGGAGCCAGATGTTGCGCTGCCAGAAGAGGTGGAGGAACCGGTAGCGGAGGGCTTTCAGGATGTGCGCGGCGGTGAGGTTGGCGGTGGCGTTGTAGCGGAGGTATTCGGGGTTGCCGAAGGTAAAGCCGGTGACGTGATGATGGTAGGCGAACCAGGCGATGAGCGGCAGCAGGGGGAAGGCCAGGGTCGCGATCCAGGTGAGATGCTGGCGGCGGAGATTGGGGCTGCTGCGGTCTGGGTTACTGAGGTTGCGGAGGAGGAGGAAGAGTTCTAGCGCGGCCAGGGCTGCGGGCTGGACGATGGAGGTTTCTTTGGAGAGAGCGGCGAGCGAGAAGAGAGCGGCTATGGAGGCTTTGCGAGCGAAGGACCAATGCGGGGGTCTCTCCACTCCGCCCGATGATGAAGCCATCGGGCTGCGGTCGAGAGGACGGAGGTCGGAGGTGGGTAAGCAGGATACTGCGGGGAGGTAGAGGGCGAAGGCCCAGAGGGTGAAGGTGGCGGCGAGGATGTCGGCGTGTGCGAGGGTGCTTTGGGCGAACCAGATGGGGTAGACAGCGGTGAGGAGGGTTACGGCGACGGCGGCGGGAGCGTCGAGTAGACGCTGGGTGAGGCGGAAGATGGCGAGGAGGCCGGCGGCGGCGAAGGCGGAGATGAGCAGGCGGGTTGCGAGGATGTGGTAGCCGACGATATGCCAGAGGGTGCCGAGCAGGATGTTGGGCAGGGGAGGGTGGGCGTTGGTGAAGTGCGGGATGATTTGGCCGGTGTGGTAGAAGTCGAGCGCGGCGGGGATGTAGTAGCCTCCTTCGTCCCAGAAGTAGGGAAGGCGGAGGAGGGTGAGATGGGCGAGGGCGACGGCTGCGAAGAAGAGGGCGAAGAGGAGCGCCGAGGGGGCGGCCGCCAGGGAGTTGGCGGCTGCTCGCAGACGATGGGTGGGAGGTTCCACGAGGTTTAGTGGACGGGGCCGTTGCCGGGGACGTCGAAGTGCTGGACTCCGGGGCCTTCGAGCGAGATGGTGCCGAAGGTCTGCTCGTACTGGGCGACGTTGTGGTTGAGGACGTTCGAGAGCGCCTTGGCCTGCTGGGGGCTGAGGTAGATACCCTGGAAGTTTTCGACGCGGACCTGGTCGGGGGCCTGCTGGTCGATGGTGCCAAAGACGAGGAAGAAGTCCCAGATGGAGAGGCGAACCTGGACGCTGTTGGCGTAGGTGTCGCGGTAGTCGACGGATTTGTCGATGGTGATGCGGGTGTTGTCGGGCTGGGTGATGGTCTGGCTCATGGGGTCCTGGAGATTTGGGGGAGTCGGGGTTGAACCTCTGCTGCTGCTTGCGCGTAACAAGTACTGTTTGGTGCGGGAGGGGGGACTTGAACCCCCACGCCTTTCGGGCACAGGCTTCTAAGACCTGCGTGTCTGCCATTTCACCACTCCCGCAGTAGGTATTAGCGTAACGGCTTGCGGGTTGGGTTGCAATGGAGGCGTAAATATCTGGGGATTTGTGCTTCTGAGGGCGGACGTGTTGGCATCCTACTGAGAGAAATCCGAGGGGATTTTGTTGTGGGCCGGGTGGGGAGTTGGCGGGGACTGATGGAAGTGGCGGGTTCGCCGATGAGGAGAGGGACGCTACAGGAATTTGGGCCGAGGATGAGGGGAGAGCGAAAAGGGTTGCATTGAACGCATATTCTAGTGCATCCTATTCAAGAAAGTTGATAGAAGGACACTCAATTATGGCTAACGAATTTGTAAGCGTGATCAGGTCGAGCGGCAAGACGGGCGGGTCGGAGGGCAAGGCGAGGTCGTATCCTGTTCTTCCGGTGAGGGATACGGTTCTGTTCCCCCATGCGGTGCTGCCGTTGACGGTGGGTCGGGAGAGCTCGATCCAGCTGATCCAGTCGCTTGGGGAGGAGAAGACGATCCTGGTGGTGGCGCAGCGGGATGCGCGGCAGGATGCTCCGGGCGGGGGAGATCTGCATGCGATTGGGACTCGTGCGACAGTTCATAAGGTGGTGAAGATGCCGAACCAGAGCCTCTTTGTGTTCACGGAGGGTATGGAGCGGGTGAAGCTGGGGGAGTTCAGCCAGACGCAACCGTTTTTGACGGCGGAGTACAGCTCTCTGGAGGACAAGGCTCCGGAGCGGACGCCGGAGGCAGAGGCGCTGCAGCGGAATGTGCTGGCGCAGTTTCAGGAGATTGTGACGTCGTCGTCGACGCTGTCGGATGATTTGCAGACGATTGCGTTGAATATCGATGAGCCGTCGCGGCTGGCGGATTTTATTGCGGCGAGTCTGCCGTTTTTGACGACGGGAGAGAAGCAGGAGCTGCTGGAGACTGCGGATGTAAAGACTCGGCTGGAGATGATTAATGGTCACCTGGCGAAGGAGCTGGGGGTGCAGCAGCTGCGCAACAAGATCCAGAGCGAGGTGCAGGATTCGGTGCAGCAGTCGCAGCGGGACTTTTATCTGCGGGAGCAGATGAAGGCGATTCAGAAGGAGCTCGGCGACCTGGATGAGACGCAGAAGGACGTTGCGGATCTGAAGGAGAAGATTGAAGCCGCAGGCATGCCGGAGGAGACGAAGAAGGATGCGCTGAAGGAGCTGGCGCGACTGGCGAGGATGAATCCAGCAGCGGCGGATTATTCGCTGACGCGGAATTATGTGGAGTGGCTGGCGGTGCTGCCGTGGTCGAAGAGCTCGTCCGAGGGCGTGGATATCAAGAAGGCCAAGGAGTTTCTGGACGAGGACCACTATGGCCTGAAGAAGGTGAAGGACCGGATTCTGGATTACCTGAGTGTGCGGCGGTTGAAGCCGGATATGAAGGGGCCCATCCTCTGCTTTGTGGGGCCTCCGGGCGTGGGTAAGACGTCGCTGGGGCGGTCGATTGCGCGGGCGCTGGGGAGGAAGTTCTCGAGGATTTCGCTGGGCGGCATGCATGATGAGGCGGAGATTCGCGGACATCGGCGGACGTATATCGGAGCGTTGCCGGGACAGATCATTCAGCATTTGAAGAGGGTCGAGGTGAATGATCCGGTGTTCATGCTGGATGAGATTGACAAGCTGGGGAGAGACTTCCGCGGCGATCCGGCGAGCGCGCTGCTGGAGACGCTGGACCCGGAGCAGAACAATATGTTCCGCGACAACTATCTGGACCAGCCGTTCGATCTGAGCAAGGTGCTGTTTATCTGCACAGCGAACCAGCTGGATACGATTCCAGCTCCGCTGCTCGATCGCATGGAGATTATCGAGCTGACGGGGTATACGGAAGAGGAGAAGGTGAATATCGCGGAGCGGTATTTGCTTCCGC
>JAJYCQ010000028.1 GCA_021778315.1 Acidobacteriota bacterium
CTTTGAGGGCGCCGATGGCCCCGGCGATGCAGGAGTAGATGTCGGAGCCGGTGCCGGCGATGACGCGGGCGGTGAAGGTGGAGGCGTTGAATTCGTGCTCGGCGTAGAGGATGAGCGAGACCTGCATGGCGTGGACCCACTCGGCTGAGGCGGGACGGCCGTGGAGGAGATGGAGGAAGTGGGCGGCGATGGAGGTGTCGCTGGTCTCGACGTCGATGCGGTGGTTGTGGTGGGCGAAGTGGTGCCAGTAGAGGAGGATGGAGCCGAGCGAGGCCATGAGGCGGTCGGCGACGTAGAGTGCGGTGTCGGCGGTGTGGGGCTGGGGCTCGGGCTCGATGGTGGCGAGGACGGAGACTCCGACGCGGAGGACGTCCATGGGGTGCGCGGTGGAGGGGATTTGTTCGAGGGCGATCTTGACTTGCTGCGGGAGGCCTCGCAGGCCGCTGAGGTGCTGCTTGTAGTGGGTGAGCTCGTGGGCGGTGGGGAGCTTGCCGTAGAGGAGGAGGTAGGCGACCTCTTCGAACTCGCAGTGGGCGGCGAGGTCGAGGATGTCGTAGCCACGGTAGTGAAGGTCGTTGCCGTTGCGGCCGACGGTGCAGAGGGCGGTGTTACCGGCGGGGACGCCGGAGAGGGCTACGGATTTTTTCGGCTTGAAGGCGATGGGTTCGGTCATGTGCGTTCCTTGGGGGAGAGGCCCGGGATTCATTGTAGTCAGCGGGTGGTGATGGGTGAGCCAAGAGCTGAGGCAAGAGCGACGGCAAAAGAAGAAGCAGATCCTTGCGGGATGACAGACAGAAAGGCGAAGACCACAGCAAGAGCCAAGATCGGTGGGTTGGTTACTTTTTTTCTTTGGCGAAGAGATGGTCCAGCTTTTGTTCGTAGGCGTGGTAGTCGAGGTAGTCGTAGAGGTCGGAGCGGGTTTGCATGGTGTCGATGACGTTCTTCTGGGTGCCGTCGGTGCGGATGTGCTGGTAGACGTTGAGGGCGGCGGCGTTCATGGCGCGGAAGGCGGAGAGGGGATAGAGCGCGATCGAGACGTTGGCGCTGCGAAGTTCGGCGAGGGTGAAGAGGGGCGTGGAGCCGAACTCGGTGATGTTGGCGAGGATGGGCACGAGGGTTCGGCCGGCGAAGGCGCGGTACTGGGTGAGCTCGGTGACGGCCTCGGGGAAGACCATGTCGGCTCCGGCTTCGACGCAGGCGGCGGCGCGGTCTAGAGCGGCGTTGAGGCCTTCACTGGCCAGGGCGTCGGTGCGCGCCATGATGACGAAGCTGGAGTCAACTCGGGCGTCGACGGCGGCTTTGATTCGGTCGACCATCTCGTCGGTGGAGACGATTTGCTTGTTGGGGCGATGGCCGCAGCGCTTGGCCTGGACCTGGTCTTCGATGTGGCAGCCAGCGGCTCCGGCCTTGATGAGGGAGCGGACGGAGCGGGCGAGGTTGAAGGCTCCACCGAAGCCGGTGTCGATATCGACGAGCAGGGGGAGAGGGCAGACGTCTGTGATGCGGCGAGTGTCGGTGAGGACGTCGTCGAGGGTAGAGATGCCGAGGTCGGGCATGCCAAGCGAGCCCGCCGCGACTCCTCCACCGGAGAGGTAGAGGGCACGGTAGCCGACTCGTTCGGCCATGAGCGCGTGGTAGGCGTTGATGGCACCGATGATTTGGAGGGGGGTCTCGTCGGAAATGGCGGAGCGCAGCCGCTCACCGGGGGTGGTGCGTGGATCGGAAGTGTTCATGCGAACGGGTTCCTCGCGAAAGGGCAATCTTAACAGCTTCGGTAGACGATTGAGGTGATGTTCATCACGATGGGTTCCGTGGCACGGTGGTGCTCAGGTCATTGCGAGGGCGTGTTGCAGACGCAGCTGCGGAAGCCGGCAGCGTGGTCGCTCGTGAGGGCGCACGCGTATGCGGGCCAGACGATTCGCATGGCGGCGGCCTTGATGCTGGCGCTGATGCCGGGAGCTCCGACGTAGAAAAAGGTCTCGTAGGCCCGGCTGAGCTCGGAGCTGCCGTACTTGTCGGCGAGGAAGCTGGTGGTGAGTTTGGCGAGCGAGGCGCCAGAGAAGTCGGGGAGGTGATAGGTGGTGGAGTAACGGTACTCCTCGGACCATTTGGCGTTGTCGCCGGTCTGATTATTGGCGCTGTAGACGGCGTAGTCCTTGAGGATGGCCGTGGAGGGGTCGACGTCGGCGAGGGTGAAGGAGGGGTTGTTGCCGTTGACCGGGGTGATGGAGGGAACGAGCTTGCCGGGGATCGTTCCGGTGGGGGTTCTGAAGGCGCGGAACTCGTCCATGTGGGTGTGGCCGAAGAGGGCGAGGCGGATGACGTCCGGAAAGCTGGCGAGCGTGGTGGCGAGGGCTTCGGAGCTGAGGAACATCACGGGGGACTGGCCTCCGCAGATATTGCGGGCCTTGGCGAAGGTGGAGTAGGAGTCGATGCCGGGAGGGATGTGGGCCATGATCCAGACGCGCTGATGAGCGGCGCGCGCGGCAGTGAGCTGGGAGCGCAGCCAGGTAATCTGTGCTGCGGCAGGGTCGGCGGAGGGAGTGCCGTTGCAGCCGGAGTAGCGCTTGGATTGGAAGATGTCCTGGAGGACGATGAGCCGGGTGTGGGCGAGCGGCGCTGGCAGGGCGACGTTGTAGTCGCCCAGGCTGGGGAACTGGCGGAGGAGGATGGAGCCATTCGCGGGGGGCAGGGCGTCGGCGGCGAAAGCGGCGGCGTTGGCACGGAGGAACGCGCTGTCGGGGTCTTCGCTGTAGTCGTTGCAGCCGGAGTCGTTGTTGCCGAGCGCGAAGTAGATGGGGGAGCGAGGGAAGGTCTGGTGGAGGCGCAGAGCGATGTAGGCGACGGTTTTGGAGGCTAAGTCGGAGATGTCGGCGGGCGTGGCGCTGGGCAGGAGGGTGCGGATACGGCAGTCGAAGAGGTGCGCCATGAGGTCGCCGGAGACGGTGACGAAGAGCGGGTTCGGCTGTTGCTGCTGGGCGGCGTGGAGGCTGGATTCGACCAGCGCGGGCGAGGTGTCGGTGCCGTGGGCGTTGCAGGTGCTTTGGAGGTGGGCGAAGTCGTCGGCCTGGGTGGGCGAGGGCGGCGCGTTGAGGATGGCGGCCCAGGCTGTGGCGGGAGCGGCGCGGAGTTGCGAGAGCTTGGCCGGGTCGTGGAAGGGGTCGAGGTGGATGTCGGAGAGCAGCAGGACGGGGACAGTCTGCGCGTGGGCCGCGGCCAGAAGGGTGGCGAGGAGAGGGAGGAGTCGAAGAATCTTCAGGAAAGCACCTCGGGTTGCGCGTTGTTCTAAGTTTATCGCTGCAGCAGATACGTGCGGACGTTTGCTGGTTCTGACCGCTCCCACCTTAGCCGCCATCGAGCTGCGGCGAAGATGGGGCCCCAAATGGTTGCGGTGTGCGGTCTAATGGGGAGCATGAAACGTGTGGCGTTTGCGGAGTTGCAGGAGCGGATTGAGCGGGTGCTGGTGGGGTTGGGTGTGGCTCCGGAGCGCGCGGCGCTGGGTGCGAGGCTGACGGCGGAGACGGATCGTGATGGCGTGCGGACGCATGGCGTGGCTCGGGTGCCGAGGTTTGCGCAGTGGGTGCGCAATGGCGTGATCCATCCTCTCGCGGAGCCGGAACTTGTGACGCGATTTGGCGCGATTGAGCGCTGGACCGGGAGGCGAGGGCCGGGAAATCTGGCGGCCTATGCGGCGATGCAGCGGGCGATGGAGCTCGCGAAGGAGCATGGGCTGGGCTGCGTGGCGCTGGCGGATACGTCGCACTGGATGCGCGCGGGGACGTATGGATGGCAGGCGGCGGAGGCGGGATTCGCTGCGCTGTGCTGGACGAATACGATGCCGAATCTTCCTCCGTGGGGAGCGAAGTCAGCCGCGCTGGGGAACAATCCCCTGGTGGTCGCGATACCGAATGAGACGCGCCCGATTGTGCTGGATATGGCGATGAGCCAGTTTTCGTATGGGACACTGGCGTCGTATCGCGCGCGCGGCGTGGAGCTGCCGGTGCCGGGTGGCTACGATGAGGCGGGCTTGCTGACGACCGATGCTGCGGCGATTGAACGCACGCAGAGAGCTCTGCCGATTGGCTTTTGGAAGGGGTCGGGGCTGTCGTTTGTGCTGGATGTGCTGGCGGCGATGCTGTCGGGTGGGATTGCGACGCATCAGCTTCCGGCGGACCCGGCGAAGGAGATTGGGATCTCGCAGGTGTTTCTGGCGATTGCTCCCGCGTCGCTCAGTGCGATGGAGGAGATGAATCGCCTGGTGGATGGGGCGATCGCGGGGCTGCATGCGGCGACGCCGATTGAGGCGGGGAAGCCGGCGAGGTATCCGGGGGAGGGGACGCTGCACACGCGGGAGGAGAGTCTGCGGCTGGGCGTTGCCGTGGAGGACGCTGCCTGGGACGCCTTCCTAAAGCTAGAGTCCTACGCGGACGGCGAGAGTTAGAGTGTCTGGGTGCTTAAAGAAAGAACGGCGCAGAGGGGTCTGCGCCGTTCGGGATCAGGTGGATGCGGGCTACATGTTGGTGTGGCCGCCTCGCATCTCTTCGTTGAAGGTGGGCTTGATGAAGGCGAGGGCCTCGGCTACCTCGACGCGGTAGGCCTCTTCCTGGTTGCGGAGGGTGTCGGTGGGGGTGGCCCAGGAGCCTGTGTCGTCGAGGAGGATGAGGCCTTCGGCGGCGAGGGCGGCGGCGGTGGACTTGAGACCGGCGACGGTCGAGTTGAGGTACTGGGCATCGCGCGGGTCGGTGAGCCAGACCGGCGCTCCACCTCCGAGGATGTGCGAGAGCCAGAAGACTTTGGCGGCGAGGTAGGCGCGGCGTTGCTCTTCGGTGGTGTCGTTGAAGATGAAGACCTGCTGCTTCATGGAGTAGTAGCGGGTGGTGACGGGGACGGGCTGGCGGTTGCCGGACTTGACGAGCTCGAGCTGACCCTGGTCGAGGGTTTTGCGGACGGCGTTGTAGATGAAGCCTTCGGCGAAGGGCTGCTCGAGGGCGACGACGACGGTGGCGAAGGTCCGCGTGAGCGAAGCCGAGATCATGGCGTGCAGCTCGCTGGAGAAACCGTCCTCGAGGCGGACGTCGCCATGAACGATGAAGGTGTCGGCGCCAGAGGTCGAGCCGTGGAAGGGCCAGGCGAATTTGCCGAAGCTGAGGGGCAGGCCGTGCAGGGTGAGGTGGACGTCGGGGCGCGGGTTGCGGAGGCGCTGCGAGGTCTCGCGGAAGAAGACGGCGAGCTCGGCGGCGAACTTGGGATCGGCGGCGTCGAAGGCCTGGCTGAGTTCGAGGACGAGGTGCTTGGAGGGGTCGGCAGCGAGCGCGATCTGGGCGCGCGAGGTGGGCTGGCCGGCGAAGTCGGCGCCGGGTTCAATGGCCGTGAGGGTCAGGCCGGCGTTGTGGGCGGCGGCTTCGAGCGCGGGGGACGGTGCTTGGATGGCTGAGCTCATGGGGTTCCTAAGGCGCGAGACGCGCACAAGCCATTTTAGCGGTTCTGCAGGGCGGCGTCCTGCGTGGAGGTCAGGGTTTGAGGGTTCGCTCGAAGAAGGTGGCGGCGGCCTGGTAGGCGGCCAGCCAGTCGCGGTGGAGGAGGAATTCGTGGACCTCGTCGGGGAAGATGAGCTCTTCGACGGGGACGTTGCGGGAGCGGAGGGCGTCGGCGAGCATGGGGGTCTGAGCGTAGGCGACGCTGGGGTCGTTGTCGCCGTGGATGAGGAGGACGGGCGAGCGCCAGTGGTCAATGGAGGCGATGGGGGAGCTGGCGCGGGCGGCTAAGCCGATGGTATCGCGCTCGGCGAAGTTGCCCTGCTTCCAGTCGGAGGCGTTGTCTTCGAGGTTCCAGTCGTGGACGCCGTGGAAGTCGACTCCGGCGGCAAAGAGGTCGGAGTTGCGGGCGAGGGCGAGGGCGGTGAGGTAGCCTCCGTAGCTGCCCCCCCAGATGCCGACGCGCTGAGGGTCGACGGAGGGGAGGGAGCGGATGTATTTGGCGGCGGCGAGGACGTCGTTGTACTCGGTGGCACCGGTAGCTCCGGCGTGTTCGCACTCGCGGAAGTCGAGGCCGTAGCCGATGCCGCAGCGGTAGTTGACGGAGAGGACGATGAAGCCCTGAGCGACGAGGTACTGGTTCATCGCATAGGCATTGGAGTAGTAGCCCATCGTGGGATAGTCGAGCAGCATTTGGCGATTGGGCCCGCCGTGGAAGAAGAGGATGGCGGGGCGTTTGGTATTGGCCGGGGCGGGGGTGCTGGGGAGAAAGAGCTGGCCGTGCAGATGCAGCCCGTCGGAGGTGTCGAAGAGCACCTGCTGGGGGGTGACGAAGGCGGCGGCGGGATAGTCGTCTGGAATGGCGCCGGGATGGAGCGGGGTAATGGTGCCGTCCTTTGCGATGATCGCCGGATGCAGCGGTGTGTGCGCGTCGGAGACGAGCGCGGCGATGGTTCCGTCGGGAGCGACCTGGGGCTGGGTTTCGATTCCCGCGCCGTGGGTGAGCTCGATGGGCGAGGCGTCAGAGTGGGATAGGTCTAGCTGCCAGAGGTGGCGGCGATCCTGGTCGAGGTGGTGGGGGTCTGAGGCGTCGGTGGGTGTTTGGTTGGAGCTGTAGATGAGGGTGTGGTGGTCGCTGCTGAAGGCGACTCCTTCGGTCTCGAAGGGGCCGGGTGTGAGCCATGCGGTCTCGGGAGCTCCTTCGGCGGGGATCTCATAGAGGTGAACCCAGCCGTCGGCCTCGCTATAGAAATCGATGGCGTTGTCGGCAGAGAAGAAGAGGTGAGGTGAGGCGTCGGCGAGATGGGGAAGGACGCTGCCTGGCTTGTTGGGCTGGGGAGAGAAGATGGTGCTGGTGGCTCCAGTGGCGACGTCGGAGAGCTGGATGGACCAGGGGTTGGGAGAGGTTCGCTGGGCGGCGAACTCGCGGATCTGGCTGAAAGGGGAGCGAATCCACGCGAGGAGCCGGCCGTCGGGCGAGAAGGAGGGGGCGGAGTCGTCTCCGGTGGAGGGATCGAGGAAGCGGAGCTTGTGGGAGCGGAGGTCGTAGAGGGCGACGAAGCTGTGCGAGGGCTCGTTGTCTTCGCGACGATGGCTGATGAACGCGAGCTGCGCGCCGTCGGGCGAGAGGGTGAGGGAGCTCGCGCTGCCGCGGTCGAAGACGAGCTGACGCGGAGGCGTGGAGGAGGCTATGTCGGCGATCCAGATTTGACCGGCGCGGATGAAGTAGAGGCTGCGTCCGTCGCGGGCGAAGAGCGGAGCGCGGCCTTCGCCGAGGTCGATGGGAGGAGCTCCGAGGGCGAGCGGTTGGAGGAGGACTTCGACGGGCGTGGGCCGCTGCAGATGGGCGGGGTTGGCGGGCTTGCCGTCGGCTCCGGACTCGGCTCCGTAGGTGAAGGCGATGGCCGTGGCGTCGGGGGACCAGGCGAGCTGGGTGATGTCCTGCGCGTCGTCTTCGGTGTTGTGGGTGAGCTCGCGGGCGGGCTGGTGGGGGCCTCCAACCCAGAGGTTGTGACGGCCTTCGGCGTCTTCAACCCAGGCAAAAAGACTGCCTGCGGGGGCTGCGGTCAGCGCCGTGGAATAGGGTGCGCTTAGGATCTGCTGCAGCGTGAACGGGCGGGCGTCGTGTGCGTGGACGGCATTTGCAGCAAGAGAAGCGACCAAAAGACTTACAGCGAAACTCATGCCGCGAGGATACTCGTGCGGGATGGCCGAAATCGCAAAATCGCCGAGGGGGCACCTAGATGTGGAAGGGTATACGCATCCTAACCAGGAGAGGAAAACGATGTCGCAGAGTCACATACTTGAGCAGATCGAGCTGATTGCAAAGCATGAACAGGAGTTTCTGGAGCAACGCACATCGACGGAGCGGATCAGTGACGGGATTGCCGGGTTTATCGGCAGCCTGCCCTTTGTTGCAGTGCATTTGTTGATCTTCGCGGCGTGGATGGCGTGGAACTCACTTCCTCATTTGCGGCACTTCGATCCGGAGCCGTTCGCGCTGCTGCAGACGCTGGTCGCGATGGAAGCGATCCTTGCAGCGAGTTTCATCCTGATGCGGCAGGCGAGGATGGGGAGGCGTGCCGATGAACGCGATCACCTGATGCTCCAGATTCTGCTGCTGACGGAGAAGGAGATTACTGCAGTGCTGGGAATGGACCGGCAGATCGCGTCGGAGATGGGGCTTAATCGCGCGGCCAATAGCCAGGAGGTTCGGGAGTTGAGCAAAGAGACGTCGATTGACGAAGTGGCGCAGACGATCAAGGAAAATCTGCCGGGCAGTTAGAGGGGCCTGACGCAACGAAGAAGGGGCCCATAGCGGGCCCCCTCTGTCAGGTACATGGGAGTGGATCTGGATTCGCAGGGGTTGGGCGGATGTTACTGGGGCGAGCCGTCGTGGTGGTCATCGTGGTCGCGATGATCGCGGCCGCCGTCGTGGGCGTGCTGCATGGCTACGTTATAGCCCTGGATGAAGCCCTGGCGATAGTCGTTGCGGTCTCTGCGGTCTACGGGTGGGTGTCTAAACATCCGCGAGTGGCGCGGGTCCATTCCTCGTTGGTTCTGGACGTCGAAGCGTGCCGCTTCAACGCCGTCGTGGAAGCCTTGGCGGCTGGTCTCGGGGAACTGCGATGGAGGCGCATCCCACTGTCGGGAGTCGCGTTGTGCGTAGTTGCCATCGCCTTGTTGAGGGCCGTATTGCTGAGAGCCATATTGCTGCGGGCCTTGCTGCTGAGGAGCAGATTGCTGAGGGCTGTATTGCTGGGCTTGGAGACTGACAGCCGGGAGTGCAGCCAGTGCAATTGCCAGAAATGGTGTGGCGAGATAAATGCTTCTCAAAAGGGCTCCTAATTTGGGGGAACACACCCAGTGCAATAGGACACAGATTCAGCCCTGAGAGCCGTACCGACGGCCCAAGATAAAAACTGGTTGATTTGGCATTTGGTTGTATGGTCTCGCGCTATTAAACGATCGCGGGGCGAGGCAAATGGAGGGAATGCTCAGGCAGAGGTAGATTCTGCCTTGAGGCGCTCTGCCATGTCGTGGGCAATGAGGGCGTCGATGGTGGGCTGCAGTTGGCCTTCCATGACCATGGCGAGCTGGTGGTTGGTGAGGCCGATGCGGTGATCGGTAAGGCGGTTCTGCGGGAAGTTGTAGGTGCGGATCTTCTCGCTGCGATCGCCAGAGCCGATCTGCTGCTTGCGCTCCTTGGCCTGAATCTGGTGCAGGCGCTCGGCTTCCACTTCATAGAGGCGCGAGCGGAGGACTCGCATGGCCTTCTCGCGGTTCTTGATCTGCGACTTTTCATCCTGGCAACTGACGACGGTGTTCGTAGGCAGGTGCGTGATTCGGATGGCCGAGTAAGTGGTGTTGACCGACTGGCCTCCGGGGCCGGAGGAGCAGAAGGTGTCGATACGGAGGTCTTTGTTTTCGATCTTGATGTCGACCTCTTCGGCCTCGGGCAGCACCGCTACGGTGATGGCCGAGGTGTGGACGCGGCCCTGCGTTTCGGTAGCGGGCACGCGCTGGACGCGGTGGACGCCGGACTCGTATTTCATCTGCGCGTAGACGCCCTGGCCTTCCATGATGGCGGTGATGTCCTTGAGGCCGCCGACGTCGGAGTCGGTCTGGGAGAGGATTTCGACCTTCCACTTGTGCTGCTCGGCGAAGCGGAGATACATGCGGAAGACCTCGGCGACGAAGAGCGAGGCCTCGTCGCCACCGGTGCCGGCGCGCAGTTCGAGGACGATGTTCTTGTCGTCGTTGGGGTCCTTGGGGAGGAGGAGGACTTTGAGTTCGTCTTCGGTGGCAGCTAGTTTGGGCTCGAGTTCGTCGAGCTCGGCCTGCGCCATCTCCCGCATCTCGGCGTCGGATTCGGTGAGCATGGCCTTGGCGTCGGCGACGGCATCGCGGAGCTTGCGGAAGTCGCGGAACTTCTCGACCGTGGGCTCCATGTCGCGGTGCTGCTTGGCGACCTTGCGGTAGTTTTCCTGGTCGTTGACGATGGTGGGGTCGGAGAGCTGGCGGCCGAGGTCTTCGTAGCGGGCTTCGAGTTGGTCGAGGCGGTCAAACATGGGGAGCTCCTCCTGCGGAGGCGCAGGGATTAGGGAACAGGGATTAGGGATTAGGAGAGGCGAAGTCGGGGATTAGGCGCAGCTAGGCAAAGTCGTGGCGGGTCGTCACGTGGGAGGTGCTCACCGGGTTTGCGCTGGTGTACATCATCTCTTTAGATGGTATCGCGAATGCCAGGGATTCGTGGGCGCGGGTTGGAGATCGGGATTGCGTGGCGTAGGTTCGGGCGATGAAACTATTGTGGTTTGGCGGTGGCGTCCGGAGGGACCTCGGCGGCGGGGCCCAGGGTGACCGTCGCGGTGAAGAGATGGCAGTTGGTGTAGGTGGCTTCGAAGTGGCCGGTGGCGTCGTGGAGCGGCATGTCGGCGACCATGTGGTTGGAGAGCAGATAAGTCGTGCCGCCCAACTCCACGGGAGCGAGGTCGATCGTGGCAAAGGTGGCCAGCTTCAGAGGCGCGGCCACGTCGGGCGGGATGGTTCGCTCGATGTGGCGGACGTTGCCATCCGGACCAAGCAGCGCAAAGCCTTTGGTGCCTCGCTGGGCGCAGGCGTGGGCTGGACCGGTGCGGGCTTCAAAGTCGATGCGGCCGGCGGACAGCGTGTAACGATAGCAGTCCTGCGAGGAGGGCAGGAAGTACGCCAGCGCCGAGGCAAAGCCTCCCCGGACGAAGAGCGGAGGGAACTTCGGGATGAAGAGGAGGATGTGGTCGTGCTTGTAGTCGTTGGTTTCGAGCAGGCCGCCGTTGGGCTGGCGGACAGTGCGGATGATGCCGCTGAGGGACATGCTGCGGACGACCTTGTGGTCGCGGATGGCCTGGCTGGTGGCCGTCTCGTCGCAGGTGAAGCTGGGGATGGCACGGATCTGCTCGCTGGCCGTGGCGCCGATGCGCTGGAGCGCCTGCTGGAGCTCGGGGGAGTAGGCCGCTTGCTGCGCGACGGCGGTCGGCGGGAGGGAGAGGGAGCAGCCGATGAGCGCGAGATGGAGGATTCGTTGCATGCTGAGCGCCCCTTCGCTCGAGCTTCCACAGTATTCTCTCGCAGCGTACAAGAGAATGCCCTCGCTGAAGGCTGTGTGGTTTGTTGGGGATGCAGGCAGAGCGGTGGCGATTATTAGAAATCTCTCATAATCCGTGGGCGACAGGGGGAGTTGGGTGGGCTAGAATCGGGAGAGCGAAATGACAGTGGGCGTATCGGATTTGCTGAAGGTCATTCTGCTGCACGCATTCTCAAGGGACATTCCCGGCTTCGGAGATCGAATCATTGATCCAGCGTTTCAGTTCCATCGTTCGTGCAGTACCGGGGGCAGGGGCTCCTCGCAAAGGTGTTTGGGCCGGACTTTCGCTGCTGGGCCTGTTGTTTTTGTGCCAGGCAGCTCCGGCGCGTAGCCCGAGGACCCATGGGAGAGCTCGTCTGCGGCCTCCGGTTTCGCTGGTGCCGGCCGTGTTGCTGGAGCCTGGGGTGCTGCCGGCGGATGAGGCCGAGGTTCCGGCGGAGGGTGCGAAGTATGAGCTGAAACTGCATCATACTCACTCGGGCGAGACGCTGGATGTGGTGTACCGGATCGGTAACACATACATTCCAGAGGCGATAGAGCGGCTCGACTATTTTCTACGCGACAGCCGGACGCAGGATGAGAAGGCTTACGATCCGAGTGAATTCGACCTTTTGCATAACCTGATGGCGCGGTTGGGGCGGCCGGAGGGGGTGATCGACATTGTGTGCGGTTATCGGACACCCTGGACGAATGAGTTTTTGCGCCATCGGAGCCGGAATACCGGAGTGGCGAAGAACTCGCAGCATGTGCAGGCGAAGGCGATTGATATTCGCGTTCCCGGAGTGCGGACGAGGTATTTGCGGGATGCGGCGCTGAGTTTGGATGCGGGGGGAGTGGGGTACTATCCTCGCAGCCAGTTCGTGCATGTGGATGTGGGGCCGGTGCGGCGGTGGACGTTTGTCGGACGCGGCGAGTAAAGCAGAGAGTAGACCGGTAGACAGTAGACAGGTAGGGCGGCGGGTGCGCGCTCTGGGTTGTGCTCTGTAAGCTTTACTTTCTACGATAGTTACTGCCTACTGTCTACCTGTCTACTGTTTTTGTCCGGCTCGGCGATAATGGTGGGTGTGAAGAGCTGGGTAGAGGTTTCGGGGGCGCGGATGGTGGAGAACCTTCGCGCGGTGCAGGCGGTGGTGGGTGCGGATGTGGAGACGCTTGCGGTCGTAAAAGCCAATGGATATGGGCATGATGCGGTGTTGGTGGCCGGGGCGCTGGTGGAGGCTGGGGTGCATTGGCTGGGGATTAGCGATGTGGAGGAGGGGGCAAGGGTGCGGGCGGCGGTGGGCGAGGAGCCTCGGCTACTGGTGATGTGTGGGATGGAAGTGGCTGATTGCAAAGAGATTGTGAGGCTGGGGCTGACGCCGGTGGTGTGGACGGTGGAGCACGTTGCGGCGCTGGAGCGGGTGGGTGAGGAGGCGGGGCAGAGGGTGCGGGTTCATCTGGAGATTGATACGGGGATGGCTCGGCAAGGTGTTGATTTAAAGGGACCTGTAGAGGTTGCGGAGAGGCTCGCGGGGTCGAAATGGGTGGTTTGCGAGGGCGTACTGTCGCATTTGAGCTCGTCGGAGGAGGTAGGCTCGGAGGTGACGGAGAGGCAGCGAGCGAGGTTCGCGGAGGCTCTGGATGTTATTTATTCGATGGGAGTTAGGCCGGAGCTTGTCCACCTTGGGAATACGTCGGGGGTGGATGAGGGGTCGACGATGGAGTGGGTGCGGGGGGCGGCAAAAACGATGGGCGCGAGGGCGATGGTGCGGACCGGGCTGGCGCTGTATGGCCATTGTTTGCCGTTAGATACGGGGGCGGCGGGAGCGCTGGGAGCGCAGGTGAAGCCGGTGCTGACGTGGAAGACGCGGGTGATTGGGGTGAGGGAGATTGAGGCGGGTTCGACGGTGGGATATGGGGCTACGTTTTCTGCTAAGTCCTTGATGCGATTGGCCTTAATTTCGGTGGGATATGCGGATGGGTTTCGGAGGGAGGCGTCTTCGGGGATGGGAGATGGATGGGTGATGGTTGGGGGACAGAGGGCGCGGGTGGTGGGCCGGGTGTCGATGAATTTGACGACCGTGGATGTGACTGATATTGCGGGGGTTGCGGTGGGGGATGAAGTGGTGCTGCTGGGCGAGGGGGTGTCGGCGGAGGACCATGCGGGGTGGTGCGGGACGATTGCTTATGAGATTTTGTGTGGGATCCGGGCCAAGTTTTGTGTGATTTAGGGTGCATTCAGCCAGGTCTTGGGTTGCAAGTGGCGCGACTGAGGGAAGGTTCGGGTTGCGCGGGGCGTGAATTGGGCCGTCGAGGGTGGGGGCATGCGGAGGGGAGTTGGAGGTTCGCGAGGTGCCACCGCTTTGGGGAGGCTTAGCGAGTGGTGGCGAGGAGGAAGCATCCGGCGGCGGTGAGGATCAGGGCGGCGAGGTAGCTGCCAAGATTTTTGAGGGCTTGGTGTGAGGCCGGGGGCTGGTGGCGCAGCGCTTGGGGAGTCATGTGGGGTCTCCTATTGGTGAGGGTTTGATCGGCATCCGCACCCATGTCTCAAAAGCGAGACATGGGGCACCCAAATTTTGGGTTAGAGGTTAGAGGGGGTTGCGGTAGCGGCGGAGTTGGATGGCGGCGGCGAGGAAGACGGCCGCGAGGGCGAGGCCCTCCCAGAGGCCGGGGTTGGTTAGGAAGTGGGCCGGGGAGAACTGCATGGGCGAGCCCAGGGCCATGTTGTTTGCGGTGAAGTCGAGGTCGCTGGGGCCGTGGAAGCGGTAGACCATCAGCTTGAAGACGTGGGTGGTGTGCAGGGTGATGGCTTCGAGGACGCCGAGGGCGAAGGGAGGGAGGACGGCCCAGAGGAGCGGGGTGCGTCGAGCCCAGGCGGAGACCAGAAGCAGCCAAGCCCAGAGGGGGGCGTACCAGAGGATCTGGATGCTGATGAGGTGGAGGAGCAGCATGAGCGCTCCCTGGGTGAGGGGGAGGCTGGTGTGGAGGGAGGTGGTGTCCATGCCGCGGAGGTGGAAGACGGAGAGGTTGATGAGCAGCATGAGGGACTGCAGGGCGATGGTGATGACGAAGGTGAGGAGCGGAAGGAGGACGAGGGGGATCGCGGCCTTGGAGAGGACGGTGGTGAGGTCGGAGATGGGGAGGGACTTCCAGAAGAGGATGCTGCGGTCGCGACGCTCGGAGTAGAGGGCGTCGAGGGAGTAGAAGACTCCGACGAGGGAGGTGGTACCGAGGATGAGGGCGGCGGCGAGGTTGTAGACCTGAATGGGGTCGACACCGCGGTGGGTGTCTTCGACGCCGTTGGTTATGGTCGTGAAGACGAGGTTGGCAGGGATGCGGAGGGTGCTGTAGGTGAAGCCGAGAAGGATGAGCGCGGCGACGATGAGGGGAGCGAGGTAGATGGCGCGGTTCTCCCAGAGCTCGCGGCGGATGAGCCAGAAGAGACGGTGGAGTTCGGAGATACGGGGGACGGTGGTGGAAACCCACATCTCAGAAGCGAGATGTGGGGCACCCGGATTTACGCCCGGAGCTGTGCCCGGATTTGCGGTTTGGGGGATGGATTCGGGGGTCATTGGGCGGCTCCTTGCAGAGGTGCGGAGGTGCTGGGGGGCTGGGTGTAGGGCGGCGGCTGGTTGGGCTGGCCGACGAAGGCTACGAAGACGTCGGCGATGCTGGGGGTGCGGACGTCGCCGAGCGGGGTGAGTTGGTCGCGGGGGACTCCGTCGTAGAGGAGGATGGAGCGGCCGAAGACCTGGCGGGAGTGGATGGGCTTGAGGGCCTGGGCGGCGGGGAGTTGGGCGGGGCTGGCGGAGAGCTCGAGGTAGCGGGTGTCGAAGTCGTCCATGCTGCAGCCGAAGACGAGGTTGCCGCGATCGATGAAGAGGAGGTCGGTGAGGATGTACTGGATCTCGTCGATCTGGTGGGTGGTGATGAGGATGGTGCGGTGGTGGTCGAAGTAGTCGTTGAGGAGAGAGTCGTAGAACTGCTTGCGGAAGAGGATGTCGAGGCCGAGGGTGGGCTCATCTAGAACCAGAAGCCTGGCGTCGATGGACATGACGAGGGCGAGGTGGAGCTGGGCGACCATGCCCTTGGAGAGCTCGCGGACCTTGCTGGTTCGCTTGATGGTGGTGCGGGCGAGGAAGGCTTCGGCCTTGGCGCGGTTGAAGCGGGGATGGACTCCGGCGACGAAATCGACGGCGTCGGAGACTCGCATCCAGCGGGGGAGGACGGCTACGTCGGCGACGAAAGCTACGTCGTTCATGAGGTCGTCGCGCTGGGTCCAGGGGTCGCGGCCGAGGACGGAGAGCGAGCCCTGAAAGGAGGTGAGGCCGAGGATCGCGTTGAGCAGCGTGGTCTTGCCGGCGCCGTTGGGGCCGATGAGGCCGAGGATGCGGCCCTCGGCGACGTTGAGGTCGATGCGGTTGAGGGCGACGGAGGAACCATAGGACTTGTGGAGGCCGGTGGCATGGATGGAGGTCATCGTTAGCTCTCCTTGGGGTTGGGTTGGGGTGCGGTGAGGAGATCGTGCGCGCTGAGGCCTAGGCGCTGGATGGTGGCCTGGAGGTGGGGCCATTCTTCGGAGAGGAACTTCTGGCGCTCGGCGCGGAGGAGGAGGTCGCGGGCTCCGGGGGTGACGAACATGCCGAGACCGCGGCGGGTCTCAATGGCTCCCTGGTCGACCAGCTCCTGATAGCCCTTGAGGACGGTGAGGGGGTTGACGCGGTTTTCGGTGGCGACGGTGCGGACGGAGGGGAGGGCGTCACCGTCCTTGAGGAGGCCGTCGAGGATCATGGCGACGACGCGACCTCGAAGCTGGCGGTAGATCGGTTGGCTGTCGTTCCAATCGGGTTCCATAGGGTGTGCTCCGGGTTGCTACTGTTGTAGTTGACTATAACACTATGAATCTGTCAAGCCCTGGGCGGACGGCGGGAGTTGAGTGCGGGGGTTGGGGGAGGGCGTGGGATTCCACGCAGCCTGGACGGGGCTTTTGGCGTGGAGGATCAGAGGTTGCGGCGTGTCTCGGCGCTCTCCGGTCCTCTCAAGTTAAGGAGGGGATCTCGGCGGGCACCTCGGCTGATTCGTCCGAGGCCGTTGGCATCAGGAGCGGCCATCCTTGGCGCAGCACATAGTCCAGCCAGGCTCCGGCGATCTGCGACGTGAGGACGGCGGCCACGACCAGCGTGGTGTAGAACTTCGAGCTGATGATCCCGGCGTCGAAGGCGACACTTGCGAGCACAATGCCCGGGCCTCCGCGCGCGTTCGTGGTGATCGCGAGGTTGATCAGATCCAATTTGCGGAATCCGGCAAAGCGAGCGGCGAGCGACACGGAGAACACTTTGACGACGCAGGTTCCGGCAATGAACGCGAACATCATCCCAAGCGACACTCCCCGGATCAGATCGAGCTTCAAACCGACGACCGCGAAGTAGACAGGAATGAAGAAGGCGAAGGAGACCTTGCTGATGGCGTCGAGTGCCTCGGCGAAGAGCCGGCGCTTCTTATGGACCACCGCAAATCCCGCCAGAAAGGCTGCGAACACGAGGCTGATGTCGAGCGCTCCGGCGACGGCGCAGTAGGTGAGCAGGACAGCAAGAGCGTAGCCGACGGGAGAGTATCGGGACAGCACATTGAAGCGGGCTTTGTTGAGGCGCTTGATCAGGCGCGGAACGATCGTCAGACCAAGCACGAAAAAGACGATGGTTGCAAGCAGGTGAAACGACATCGCGCGTACATGGAGCACGGCCTTTCCCGCCGTCGCCGTGGCCACCGCCAGGGCAAGCCAAAGAACGATATCTTCCAGCACCGCGACGCTCAGCACCAGCCGTGCGAAACGAGTGTGAAGAATTTTGAGGTCGGCAAAGATCTTGGATACGACGGGCACGGAGGTTACGGCGACGCCGACGGCAAGAATAATGGTCAGCGAGATGCGGTTGCCGTTGGGACCTGCCAGCGAGGGCCGGATCAGCCACGGAGCGAAGATCAATCCGAGCAGGAACGGCAGTCCTGTGCCGACAAGGATGAGCCAGCCTACTTCGCGCCGCTCCCCTCGCGTAAAAAGCTGCTGGGTCTCCGCTCCGGCAAGGAACATCAGCAGGAGCAGACCCAGCCAGTAAACAAAGTCCAGAACATTCCCCTGGTGTTTGGCGCTCTCGATGAAGTGGGCCGCAAAGGGTAGACGTCCGATGAGAGCGTTGCCGAGAACAACTCCGGCGAGTATTTCGCCGACGACCTTCGGTTGACGCATTTTTACGAACAGCCACCCCAATACCTGAGCAAGCCCGACTAACAGTAAGAGGAGAAACAGAACTTGAGTCAGTTCGGAGTTTGTCATGGTTTGCGCTCTGGACAGAATGGATGCCATTATCTCAGGATTCGTTTGCCCGGGTACCTGGATGCTGGTCGGGAATCGAGGAGACCGGTGTCCGCAAACGTTGATGTGGGGGCGATTGTTGGCGCAGGTGCGGAGAAGGATGGGGAAGGGATCACAGAAAGTTTGGGAGCGGGACGGTAGACTGGAGGAATGGTTTCCAGGCTTTATGCGAAGTGGATGTATGCGTGGGAGACGGCCCTTACGACGCGGGATAGTAACCGGGTGGAACGGCCGTTGGAGTGGGGATTCGATCATCTGGCGGATTTTGGCGGGGAGGAGGCCGCTGCGGCGGTCGAGCGCGGAGAGGTCTCGGCGCTGGAGGCGATGGTTGCGCTGAATGACCGGATCGTCGCTACTCCGCATGAGTTTTTTGATTATGGGTCGCCGACGGACTTTCGGATCGAGCAGCACTTTCCGGAGCTGTATCCGACCAACGTTCGGCCCGAGACGCTGGAGCAGGAGAGGGAGTGGAAGCGCAGGGCGGAGGTTGGGGAGCTGCGGAAGGTTCCGTTTCTGCGGTTCAGCTCGGCGGTGTCGACTCCCTATCCTGAGAATGATGTGGTGAATGCGCGGTGGTATGAGGCGCCGCGGGCGCCAGGGATTAGGGAACAGGGATTAGGGATTAGGGAAGGCAACGGCGACGGCGGGGGTGGGGCACCGAAGCAGGCGATGATTGTGATGCCGCAGTGGAATGCGGATGCGTTTTCGCATAATGCGATCTGTGAGATGTTCAATTGGTTTGGGGTGTCGTGCTTGCGGCTGTCGAAGCCGTATCACGATGTGCGCAGGCCGGCGGAGCTGGAGCGGTCAGACTACGCGGTGAGCGCGAATGTGGGGCGGACGATCGCGGCGTGCCGGCAGGCGGTGGTGGATATTCGGAGCTGCGTGGATTGGCTGGAGTCCGAGGGCTATACGCAGATTGGCGTGATGGGGACGAGCCTGGGGAGTGCGTATGCGTTCATCGCCGCGGCGATGGATCCGAGGCTGAGGGTTTGCGCGTTCAATCATGCGAGCACGCAGTTTGGCGATGTGGTGTGGACGGGGCAGAGTACCCGGCACATCAAGGCCGCGTTCGAGCATGCGGGGCTGACCCAGGATGAGGTTCGCGCGATGTTTGCGGGGGTTAGCCCGATGAGCTTTATGGAGGCGTTTGCGAAGACCGGCGAGGCTCGGTGGGCCGGCGATGTGAAGCGGCGGACGCTGGTTGTGTATGCGCCGTACGACTTGACGTTCGTGGTGAAGTACTCGCTGGAGGTGCTGGAGAATTTCTCAGCGCATGGCGTGGATTATGTGGCCAAGGTGCTGCCGTGCGGGCATTACACCATGGGCGAGACTCCGTATAAGTACCTGGATGGCTGGTACCTGGGCACGTTCATTCGCGAAGCCTTCAAGGTCCTGCGGTCCTGCGCGGACGACGAGGTCCTGCGCGGGCTGCGAGCGTAAGAGCGGTGAGTAAGAGCGGTGAGTAAGAGCGGTGAGCGCTTGCAGTTGGCTGGAGCGGGGCGCTCGGCGGACCCCCTGGGTTAGTCGGGTTGCATGGAGGAGCCGTCGGGGTGGAAGGCGATCTCCGTGTGCATGCCGGCCTTGACGATTGTGGTCTCGTAGCTGATGATCTGGCCTCCGCGGGTGAGGGATTCGATCTTGCCTGGCCTGGTTCCGGCGGCGGCTTTGAGGATGGCGGCTTTGACCGGGGCGGGCAGGGCGTCGAGGTCAATCTGGGCTTCAATTTCGACGACGTTGCCGGAGGGGTCAAAGGTGATGTCGCGGCTGCGGCCGTCTTTGAGCAGCTCCATCTCGTAGGTGACGACGCCGGCGGTGATGTCCTTCTGACAGGCGTGGAGGGTGGCGCCGTCGAGTAGCGAGTTGCCCTTTTGCTGGACGGAGGCCGGTAGGGTCGCGCAGGGTACGACGCGTTCCGATGCGTGGGCCGGTGGGGTCAGGAGGAGGGCCGGAGTGAGGAGGGCGGAGGCGAGCCAGGGGTTCTTCATGAGCCAACGGTAGCCCTGTGCTGCTTAAGCCAGCGTGAAGGGCCCCCGATAGCCCCCGGCGCGCGACAGCCTGAAGCGTCAAGTGCCGGGCACGCGGCTCCCTCGCATGCCTCCTCCGGGCATCCGGCGATCCGGCGAGGGCTGGCAACTCGTCAGCCAGCGCTCTAAGCAAATATGTCTCAAAACGATGCAGCATTCTGAAGAACTTCTAAGAATAAGGCCTTAGCGAAAAAATAACTGTGAGCTGTGGATATTTAAGGTTATGATTCTCTCATCCAGTCCCGTTTTTGCACTACTTTGGCGCTATGTACCTCAGGAGTATACCCATGAAGACCCCGGTCCATCCTCGTTCTCTCAACCGCAATCTCACCCTCGCGCTTCTGGTTAGCGGTGCCGCCCTCGGCCTCAGTGGCTGCGGTGGGATGAGCACTGGATTCCCCGATTCTGTTGTGACAACGCAGGTTCAGACCCCTCCTCCTATCCGGGGCAGCGTCTTTGGTGGTCATGCTCCCATTGTGGGTTCGCACGTCTATCTTCTCCAGCCCGGAACGGGAGGCATTGGCAGCATTGCGACCTCGATCCTCGGCACTGGCACCAGCCTCTCCTCGGGGTCCCCGCTCTTCACCAATCCGGCCACCGGTGGAGATCCCCACATCCCGGCGGGCTGGCAATACGTCATCTCGGATAGTTCCGGCGGCTTCAATGTCACGGGAGAGTACACCTGTGCCGCCGGCCAGCCGGTCTATCTTTACTCCTGGGGAGGCAATCCTGGCACCGTCAATAACACGGCCATCTCCCAGATGGCTATCCTTGGCAACTGCCCCACCTCGGGAGCGCTCAACTTCGGCGGCTCCTCGAATGAGCCGATCAACTTTGTCTACATGAACGAAGTCTCGACGGTCGCCGCGGCCTACGTCTTCCAGCCCTTCACCTCGGCGCTTAATAACGACGCAGTCCACATCGGCAGCACCGGCTCGACCCAAGGCCTCGTCGGTATTGAGAACGCTGCCGACACCGCAGCGCAACTCTACGCCATCCAGGGCAACGGCCAGCTCTCTACCTCCAACGACGGCGAAGGCCATATCGCCAACTACCAGACACAAAGTGGCTCCACGCCGAATGCCGGCAACGGAGTCGTCCCGCAGGCCACGATTGACACCCTCGGCAACATCCTCGCCTCCTGCATCGATGGTGCCACCGGTGCCGCCTCGCCCACCTGTATCACCCTCTTCGCCAACGCCACGGACGACGGTACTACCACTGGCACTAACCCCACCGATACCGCCACCGCGGCCATCAACATCGCCCGCTATCCCGCTGGAAACTACAGCGGCACGGTGAAGCCCACCAACTTCGTAAGCAACATTTACGCACTGCAGACCGGAGTTGTTCCGTTCGCACCTAAGCTCAACAACCAGCCCAATGACTTCACCATCGTCATCAACTACCCGTACAATCCGGTTGGTGGTTACAGTGCCTCCAACCCCAATCTCGGCAGAGCGGAGAGCATCGCCGTAGACGATAGTGGCAAGGTCTGGATTACCGCTCAGTCGAGTAACGGCGTTGTACGTTATACCCACCTCGGAGTCCAGGATTTTTCCCAAACCAGCACATACTACTTCGGATACGTCTCCATCGATGGCTCCAACAACGTCTGGACAGGAAACGCCGTTGACACCGCCGGCACCGGCATCCTGTTCGGGAATCCCGATACCGGCTTCATCGCCACTTACGGGTCTGGTTATCAGAAGGCATACACCATCGTCACCGATATTTCCGGCAACGCTTACTTCTTCGCGGCTAATTCCGGCGTCCCTGCTGCTGATTACAACACCAATGGCAACTACCAGATGTGGGTATACAACTCCACCGGATCTCTACTCAGCAGTTCTGCCAGCTGCCCTAACAACACTAAGGGCCCGTTTGTTTATTACTGCACCAGCGCTGGCTTTATCCTCTCCTCCGGGGATAACGTAGCGCATGGTGCAATCGAGAGCGCGGCCAAGGGTGGCTATCTCTGGGTCACCAGCGAAAGCAGCCCGTACCAGATCGCCCGAATTACCCGAAAGGGAGGAAAGGCATTCAGCTTCGCCACCAATACCGAACAACCTGAATTCCCCTCGATCGATCGCAACGGCAATGCCTGGATCGCCAATCAGGCGGCTACAGGATCGATCTATAAGATCGGTATCCAGGGCACAGCGCCCTACTACAACTACACCACCCTCACCAGCGCCAGCACCGGTGCCAACCTAACCTGGACCTTCGGTTCGGCGGTGGATGGCAATAACAACGTGTGGTTCGCCAATCGCTGCGGTGGCTATGGCGCTTGCACGAACACCTCCGGTACCAGCTCCATCATTCAGATCAACGGTTCCAACAACCTGGCGATCTCGCCTCCCACCAACTACATCCCCGAGGCACAGTATCCCGCCACTGCAACCAGCTTTACCAAGATGCTCAACGATTCCCTCAACGTGGCCATCGATCCTTCCGGCAACGTCTGGGTCACCAACTACATTGGCAACTCGGTAGCGGAGATGGTCGGTGCAGCCGCACCCGTCGTCACCCCGCTGTCCCTCGCTGCCGGCAACAATGCCCTCGGCGTGGCACCGTAACCTTCAGCTATCCCAACCCGGCCCGCGACGCACACCCTGCGCCGCGGGCTTCTCCTTTAACCCGCCATGTCCTCCAGGCCCCGGCTCCTTGCTTGGCTGTCCTCCCGCGAAGTAGCTCGCACCAGTCCACTTTCTTGTTTGTCATCCCGTAGGGATCTGCATGTCCCCAATCCAGCCACACCCCTTCCCTCGCGCAAACCCCGTCCCCGAGCCCTCCGGCCTCCCGATCGAAGCAAAGAGCAGCGGAGAGAGCCCCGTATTCGCGCACGGCACACGGTAAAATCATTCCTGCATGACCCGCCAACCCCCAGCCCCGCCGTCCTCATTCTCCGCACGGGTGCCCCGGCTTGACAACGTCGCCCCCTCCGCGACCCCCCAGGTTTCCCCCCACCGCGCACAATTTCTATCCGTAATTGCGCAACCCAGCGTGTTTCCAGCCCCGTTTCTGCTCTGCGCAACCCGAACCTTCCCTCAGTCACGGGGTTTGCAGCCCGAAAACCTGCTGAAATGCTCTGAAACGCTCCGATTCTGCGAGGCCGCCTGATGCCTACCCGCGTCCGCTCCTACTCCAAGATCAATCTCGGCCTCGCCGTAGGCCCCCGCCGCAACGACGGCTTCCACGACCTCACCACCGTCTATCAGACCCTCCAACTGCATGATTTTGTGACGGTTACAGCCCGTCCCGCAGCCTCCACCAGCATCGTCCTCACCTCCAATCACCGCGCCGTCCCCCGCACCGAGGCCGGAACTGCCCAACGAAACACCGCCTACCGCATCCTCGACCGTGTTTTGAGCCACGTACGCCTCACCGCCGCCGTAGAAGTCCACATCGAAAAGCACCTCCCCGTGCAAGGCGGAATGGGCGCCGGCTCAGCCAACGCAATCGCCGCAATGCTAGGACTTGAAAGAGAGTTACGCGTCGCGCTCCCCCCCGCGCAGAGGCTCGAAGTGGCCGCCGAAGTAGGCTCCGACGTCCCCCTCTTCCTCCTCGGCGGAACCGTCCTGGGCCTGGGGAGAGGCGAGGAGGTCTACCCCCTCCCCGACTCCCCACCGCTCCACTGCGTCGTAGCGCTGCCCGAGGTGGGTGTCTCTACAGCCCTTGCGTTTCAACAACTTGACGCCTCCGCATTGACTTCCTCTCCGCCTGTGGATAAACTAAAACAGTTGAGCCGCGCTCTAGCCTCTGTCTGGTCGACAACTGGCGTCGAGTCTGGCCCCTCCGGTATTGCTTTTACGGACCGTATTGGAATGATTCCAAACGACTTCCCTTCGGGGTTGGCCTCAGAGATGAGGGACGTATCAGGCGATCTGGCCGAGAATCCCCTTCTCGCGCTTGTCCGCACCGGGATTGAGAACGACTTCGAAGAGGTCGTCTTCTCGCAGCATCCCTCCTTGCGTTCAACCAAGCGTGATTTGATGGGAAGTTCAAGAGAATCTGCGCTTTACGCAGCTCTCTCCGGTTCTGGT
>JAJYCQ010000051.1 GCA_021778315.1 Acidobacteriota bacterium
CCAGCTTCCTCACCGAGCAGGAACGGTCCGGCGAGGGCTTCCAGATCAGTCAGCGCAAGCGCAAGCTGGTGGAGAAGGTCTTCGGCTGGTCTAAGTCCGACCGGCCGATGCGGCAGACCAAGTTCCGGGGCCTGCCAAAAGTCGGATGGATGGTCCAGCTACTGGCCACCGCACACAACCTGCGACGCATGCAAACGCTGCTTCAAACCGTGTACGACCACGGCAGAGGTGTCTCTAAAAGGCCAGAAGAGTGCCGTCACGAAACCAAAAAGCACCTCAACGGACCCAAAAAATCTTCCACAAAACCACTCGCTGCACCAAATCGACCAAAACCACGCCGTTTTTCCGCAGCCTGTGAAGTCGTGCCCCTTCAAAACGAGACTTGCACCACGGGCTGCTAGGTCCGATGAGTCCTGGCGAGGAAGAGGATGTAGGCGTTGAGGAGCATGAGCAGGAAAGAAGGCGTGGACAGAACGACGCTGTCGTGCATTTTGAGCCTTACTCCAAAGGCGATCAGCATGAGGAGAGAGAGGCCGGCGGAGGACAGCCAGAGGGCGGGGCGCCACTTGAGGCCGACGAGGAGGCCGGTGCCACCGAGGATCTCGAGAAGGCCGGTGAGGATTCGGAGGTTGTCGAGGCCGAAGCGGTGGAAGTCCGCGACCATGGACGGGGTGAACGCGCAGAAGACTCCGTAGACGATGAAGACGAGGCTGGAGATGATGCTGAGAAGCGCGAGCAGCGTCATGCAGCGAGTTTACCGGAGTAGACTGCGACGACGAAGAGCGACAAGAGCAGCAGCGCGAGCGAGGGCATGTACTTTTGCCACGGGTGTTTTGCCTTGAGGTGGGCGGCCTGGGCGCAGAGCATGAGGAAGGCCATGAGTGCTGCTGGTATCAGGACTAGCGAGGGATACCAGATGCCGGCGATCAGGAGTGTGGCGAGTGCGATCTTGGTGGCCCCGACAGCGTTTCGGACGAGGTCGGGAATGCCGTATTCGTGAAATTCTTTTTCGATGTTGGGTAGGCGGACGATCCAGACGAACACAACCGATAGGGCAACGATGACTTGGGCCAAGATGGCGAGCTTGAGCACGGTAGTCCTGCTTTCGTGAGAGGCGACAGGATCACTGTACGCGGTTGGCTGGATGCTTGGAAGGGTTGTGTCGAGAATCGTACAGGAGCGATGGGAGCGCGGCTAGGGCCGGGGGAGGTGGGTGGGGTTGGGGGGGGGGTTGTGTTGCGGCGGGGGGTTGGCGTAGCGTCGGGGGACAGGAGTTATGCGTGATGATGAAGATGAAGTTGGAGAGGATGTGCGGCTTGGCGATGGTTGGAGCGATGGCAGTGGGTGTTGCGGGGGCGCAGAGTGGGCAAGGGTTTGGGGCTTCGAATCCGTTTTATGCGGCGAGTGCGCTGCCGTTTCAGGCTCCGCCGTTCGACAAAATTAAGGATGCGGATTATGAGCCGGCGATTGAGGCGGGGATCGCGCAGTCTCGGGCGGAGAATGAGGCGATTGCGAATAATGCCGCGGCTCCTACGTTTGAGAACACGATTGTGGCGATGGAGAAGTCGGGGCAGTTGTTGACGAGGGTGACACAGGTTTTCTTTGGGATTACATCGGCGAATACGAATCCGACGCTGCAGAAGGTGCAGGAGATTGTGACTCCGAAGCTGACGGCGCTGCAGGACTCGATTTATTTGAACAGCAAGCTGTTTGCGAGGGTGCAGACGCTGTATGACGAGCGGGCGAAGCTGGGGCTGGATGCGGAGTCGCTGCGGCTGCTGGAGGTGGACTATAAGGCGTTTGTGAAGGCGGGTGCAAAGCTGAGCGATGCCGATAAGACGAAGCTGAAGAAGCTGAATGAAGAGGAGTCGGTGCTGTCGAATGCGTTTATGAATAAGCTGCTCGCGGGGACGAAGGCGGCGGCGTTCAGCACGACGGACAAGGCGATGCTGGCGGGGTTGAGCGAGGCGCAGATGGAGGCGGCGGCGCTGGCGGCGAAGGGTCGCGGGCAGGAAGGCTATGTGGTTCCGCTGCAGAATACGACGCAGCAGCCGGACTTGACGTTCCTGAGCGATCGGGCGGCGCGGAAGGCGATGTTTGAGGACTCGTGGACGAGGACCGAGCGCGACGATGCGAACGATACACGGGCGACGATCGCGAGGCTGGCGCAGGTGAGGGCGCAGAAGGCCGCGCTGCTGGGCTTCCCGAACTATGCGGCGTGGACGCTACAGGACCAGATGGCGAAGACTCCTGAGGCGGCGCTGAAGTTTATGGATGCGCTGGTGGAGCCGGCGACGGCCAAGGCCAAGAGCGAGGAGAAGGAGATCCAGGCGTTGATCAATCAGCAGACCAGCGGCCTGGGAAACGGCATGGAGGGTGGAGGCTTCCAGGTGCGGCCGTGGGATTGGAATTTCTACTCCGAGCAGGTGAGGAAGGCGAAGTATGACCTCGATGATGCGGAGGTGAAGCCGTACTTCGAGCTGCACCGGGTGCTCGAGGATGGCGTGTTTTATGCCGCGCACGAGCTGTATGGAATCAGCTTCAAAGAGCGGAAGGATATCCCGGTGTATCAGCCGGACGTGATGGTGTACGAGGTCTTCGATACGGAGGGCAAGCCGCTGGCGCTGGCTTACTTCGACTACTACAAGAGGGACAACAAGTCGGGTGGGGCGTGGATGAGTGAGTTTGTCGGGCAGTCCAAGCTGATGGGGACGCTGCCGGTGATTTATAACGTTGCTAACTTTCAGAAGCCGGCCCCGGGACAGCCTGCGCTGATCAGCTTCGAGGACGTAACGACGATGTTCCATGAGTTCGGACATGGGCTGCATGGAATCTTTGCAGACACGATGTATCCGAGCTTGTCGGGACCAAATGTGCCACGGGATTTTGTGGAGTTTCCGTCGCAGTTCAATGAGCACTGGGCGAGCTATCCGCAGGTGTTCAAACACTTCGCGGTGCACTACAAGACCGGCGCTCCGATGCCGGAGGAGCTGGTGGCAAAGATCAAGAAGGCGGCTACCTTCAACCAGGGATACAAGGTGACGGAGGCGCTCGCTGCGGCGGAGCTGGATATGCAGTGGCACTCGCTGGCGGCCGATGCTCCGCTGCAGGATGTGGACTCGTTTGAGAAGGACGCGCTGCGGAAGACGAAGCTGAACCTGGTGGCGGTTCCACCGCGGTATCGGTCGAGCTACTTTCTGCATATCTGGGCGAATGGGTATGCGGCGGGATACTATGCTTACTCGTGGACGCAGATGCTGGATGATGCCGCGTATCAGTGGTTTGAGCAGCACGGCGGGTTGACGCGGGCCAACGGCGACCGCTTCCGGAAGATGGTGCTGTCGCGGGGAAATACACAGGATTTGGACAAGATGTACTCGACGTGGCTGGGTGGCGAGCCGACGGTAGCGCCGATGCTGAAGGACCTGGGGCTGGTGGAGTAGAACTAGCTTTTAGCTTCTAGCTCAGGCTGTGGCGGGGCTGGCTTGGTTGGTGCTGGGATTTGGATGTTGGTGTTGGAGGAGACGTTTATGCGACGGATGATGTTTGTGGTGGTTGCGGGTGTGATGGCGATGGGGTTGCCGGGGTACGGGCAGCAGAGTGCAGCGTCGCAGAATGCGGCTCCTGCGGCGGCTGCTGGAGCGCAGGAGCAAGAGATTGCACGGATGAAGGCGCAGTTGGAGGATTGGGCGCAGTTGGGACGGTATCGCGAGGCGGATCTGGCGCTGCCGGGGACGGAGGCCGGGAGAGTCGTGTTTTATGGCGACTCGATTACCGATTCCTGGGTGGCGAATGGAGGGAAGTTTTTTCCGGGGAAGCCTTATGTGAATCGGGGAATCAGCGGGCAGACGACTCCGCAGATGCTGGTGCGGTTCCGGCAGGATGTAGTGGATCTGCATCCGGAAGCGGTGGTGATTCTGGCGGGGACGAATGATATTGCGGGGAATACGGGGCCGTCGACGCTGGCGATGATTGAGGATAATTTTCGGTCGATGACGGAGATTGCCAAGGCGAATGGGATACGCGTGATCCTGGCGTCGGTGCTGCCGGCGTCGCATTATCATTGGCGGCCTTCGGTGCCGAATCCTGCTACCAAGATTGAGAATTTGAATGCTTGGCTGAAGTCGTATTGTGCGCAGGAGAAGCTGACGTATCTGGACTACTGGACCGCGATGGCTGGGCCGGATGGCGGGATGAAGCCGGGGATTAGTTTGGATGGCGTGCATCCGAATGCTGCGGGGTACGCGATCATGGAGCCGCTGGCCGAGGCGGCGTTGGCGGCGAAGTAGGAGTGCTGAATGTGATGCTAGCTTCGACTCTTCAGGCTCCGCATGGCATCTCGCACCGCTCCCACAGTGGTGGCGATCAACAAGCCGTATACAACCAATGTTCGTAGCAAATCTGCGATCCCAACAGACGCGTATCCCACCATAACGGATCGCATCGAAACGATGAAGGCCTGAACGTAGAAGCTCCAAATGAGAAGCAACGATCCGCAGACGATGTAAGCTCCGACGACCTTCTTCCAGATGTAGGTGATACCTGCGGCTATCAGGAGTAGTGATCCGAAGAAGGCAAGATATTCCCACACGTTTGTAGGTGCGCCACAGATGGCCCAGGCCAGCAGCCAATAGGTCTGAGCGGTGAGCGCTAATCCGGTAAAGATGAAGAGGGCACTTTTCATGGGTTAGTAGCCGGCGGCTTTGCCGAAGTGGTGGCGTTTGTCCTGGCCTCCGGAGAGTTGGCCGGTGGTGGGGTTGACTTCGATGAGTTCGTTGTCGCCCCAGGTGCCGGGGGATTTTTCGTCGAACTCGGATTCGCGCCTTGTGATGTAGCCGGTGGCTTTGAGGGCTTCGATGCTGGGGAGGGGGAAGGCCTTTTCGAATTGGAGGATGTCGGGGAGGTATTGGTGGTGGAAGCGGGGGGCGTCGGCGGCGGCCTGGATGTTGAGGTGGTTGTCGATGACGCTGATGACGTCGTTGGCGACCGTGGTGATGATGGTGGAGCCTCCGG
>JAJYCQ010000052.1 GCA_021778315.1 Acidobacteriota bacterium
ATGAGCGGGCGGAGCAGTGGCACAGGATTCGGCGGGGAGAGGCGCGGGTGGTGATTGGGACGCGGTCGGCGGTGTTTGCTCCGATGCCGGAGCTGGGGCTGATTCTTGTCGATGAGGAGCACGATAACAGCTACAAGCAGGAGGAGACACCGCGGTATCACGGACGCGATGTGGCGGTGATGCGGGCGAAGCTGCTGGGATGCACGGTGGTCCTGGGGTCGGCTACTCCGTCGCTGGAGAGCTGGCAGAATGCGGAGCGCGGGAGGTATGCGCGGGTGGAGATTCGCGACCGGGTGCAGTCGCGGCCGCTGCCGAAGGTGGAGATGGTGGACATGCGCGAGGAGTTTCGCGAGACCGGGAAGGAGCAGCTGTTTTCGCGGCGGCTGATCGAGGATACGCAGGCTACGATCGATCGCGGCGAGCAGGTGATCATCCTGATCAACCGGCGCGGATATAGCTTTGTGGTGATGTGCAGGAGCTGCGGGGAGAAGCTGGAGTGCGAGAACTGCGCGATCTCGCTGACGTACCACAAGGGCGGGGACGAGCAGAGTTTGAACGGCGAGGCGCGGGTGGGGCAGCGGTTGGAGTGCCATTATTGCGGGTATCGGAGGACGGTGCCGAAGGCTTGCCCGAAGTGCCAGAGTGAGCATTTGTATTATCTGGGGGCTGGGTCGGAGCAGGGCGAGGAGCGGCTGCAGGAGCTGTTTCCGGGGGCAAGGATTGGGCGGATGGATCGCGATACGGTGAGGTCGCGGGGAGATATGGAGCGGCTGCTGGGGCAGTTGCAGACGGGCGAGATTAATCTGCTGGTGGGTACGCAGATGATCGCCAAGGGGCATGATTTTCATGGGGTGACGCTGGTGGGGGTGGTGGGGGCGGATTTCGCGCTGGGGCTGCCGGATTTTCGAGCGGCGGAGAGGGTGTTCCAGTTGCTGACGCAGGTGAGTGGGCGGGCTGGGCGAGGGGAGCTGCCGGGAAAGGTGCTCGTCCAGACATACCAGCCGGACCATTATGTGAACAAGTTTGCGCGGGAGCACGACTATACGGGGTTTGCAGCGCGGGAGCTTTATTTTCGGAGGGCGATGCGGTATCCGCCGTTCAGCGTGCTGGCGAACGTGATTATCCAGAGCGAACGGCTGGAAGAGGTGCTGGACTGGTCGACGCGTCTGGGGCGTTGGGTGCAGCAGAGGAAGTTCGAGGGCGTGCGGGTGCTGGGGCCGGCGGCGGCACCGAATTCACGGCTGAAACGGATCTACCGGTACCACCTGGTGCTGAAGTCGGAGCGGCGGGATGTGCTGGGGGCGGCGCTGCGGGAGATGCTGGCGGTGGTGGAGCGCGAGGAGATCCCGCGGCGGGCCGTGGTGGTGGATGTTGACCCGATGCACCTGATGTAGGCGCGCTGCACCTGATGCAGGCGCGTCGCGGGGCAGGTTGGGCTTAGTCGAGGACCTGGAGGTCTTTACCGGGCTTGAAGCGGACGGCCTTGCCGGGGGCGATGGTGACTTCGGTTCCGGTGCGGGGATTGCGGCCTACTCCGGTTTTGCGGGGCTTGACGGTGAAGACGCCGAAGCCGCGGAGCTCGATGCGATCGCTGTCACCGAGAGCCTTTTTCATGGCTTCAAAGATGGCGTCCACGGCGGATTCTGCCTTGGTGCGGGGAAGGCCGGTGCGCTCGACTACCCGCTGAATTAGGTCTTGCTTGATCAATGGAGGTCGCCTTCCTGAATTCCAGCCCACGGGGGTGGGGGATTGTTTAACTTTACCCAGCCTACACTGCGATGGTAGAAAGCCTGTTTTGGGTTGTCAATTCTTTTGGAGGCAAGTTCTGGATTGCAAACGAGGTTGCGAGGCCCACAGGAGTTTGCGGTAGGCTCGAAGGGACGCACGATTCAAGGGAAAGGAAAACGCATGGCGGGGTAAGCCATGGGGTTGGGAGACCAATGTCGATCAAGAGCGATAAATGGATTCGGAAGCAGGCGATTGAGAATGGGATGATTGAGCCGTTTTGCGAGAAGCAGGTTCGCGATGGCGTGATTTCCTATGGGCTGTCGTCGTATGGGTATGACCTGCGGGTGTCGAGCGAGTTCAAGATCTTTACGAATGTGAACAGCGCGATTATTGATCCGAAGAACTTCGATGAGCGGTCGTTTGTGTCGGTGGAGGCGGACAGTATTATTGTGCCTCCGAATAGTTTTGCCCTGGCGCGGTCGGTGGAGTACTTTAAGATTCCTCGCGATGTGCTGACGATTTGCGTGGGAAAGAGCACGTACGCGCGCTGCGGCATTATTGTGAATGTGACGCCGTTTGAGCCGGAGTGGGAAGGGTTTGTGACGCTGGAGATATCGAATACGACACCTCTTCCGGCAAGGATCTATGCGAATGAGGGGCTTTGCCAGATACTATTCTTCCAAAGCGATGAGGTCTGCGAGACCAGCTATGGAGATCGCAAGGGCAAGTATCAGAAGCAACAGGGCATTGTTTTACCAAAGTTGTAGAGAGTAACGTCGGGCGCCTATAGAAAGAGCGCCAGTCGGCGTACATGAGAGTCGCAACTCGTGATGAAACAGGCCAAGGCGCACATCGGAGTAGTGGCGACGGACTCTTTGCGCTTGCTGGGGCTGATAGGCATTCTGGAAGATATTGTGGGGGTGGAGGCGTTTCCGTTGGAGCTGGCGGAGGTCTTCAATGCGGATGCAGGCGAGTTCACGCTAATGTTTCTGGATATGCGTGGACCGATCGAGACGATACTCCAGACGATCACGCGGCTGAGGAAAGAGCGACCGCTGCTGAAGCCGATTGTGATGGGGGAACCACTGTCGCCGAGCGAGATTCAGGCGTTGATTGGTGCGGGGGCAAAGGGGTTTCTTGCGGATACGGCGGGCATTGGCGAGATAACGATGGCGATCGAGATTGTGCTGGATGGATCGATCTGGGCTCCGCGGAAGGTGCTGGCGAGCCTGGTGGAGGCGGGGACGGCGGGGATGGCTGGGATGGCGATCATGGGGCCGCAGATCGGGACAAATCAGCCGATTGAGGAGATGCTGACGGATCGCGAGCGGGAGGTGATGCATTTGCTGATGAGTGGGCGGTCAAATAGGGAGATTGCGGCGGCGATGGGGATTGAGCAGGCGACGGTGAAGGCCCATCTTGGGAGGATGCTGCGCAAGACTCGAGCGAGTAACCGGGTGGAGTTGACGCTGCGGGCGATGGAAGAGCGTGCAGTCTCAGAGACTTAGCGCAGGTTCTACGGATAGGGACTCTCGAAGTTATGTAGAGATATCACATTAATCAGCTTTGTACGGCTCAAAGGTCTACATTCCTAGGTACTCTTGTAACTATCGGTGGTAATAGCGCATAGTTGAAAGCAGTACAAACCTGGGAGAATCGGGTTGCGAGGGAAGGCTGGAGACAGCTTGCTTTCGCAACCCACTTTTTTGTTTGGTGCAACCCCAGCCGGGTAGGTGTCGTCAGACTGAAAGTGTGGTGAAGTGCACGATAGTGCCGCCGCAATCTGGTTCCGTACGAAAGGTCTGAAATGAAAAAGGTTATTGGAGTTCTTTGTGCCCTGGCGATGACTGTGGGCGTAGTGTCAGTCAAGGCTCAGGATTTGAGCAAGCTGAATGAACGGCTGACGGACGCGACGGGTGTGATCGAAGAGGTGATGGCGACTCCGGACAGGGCGATTCCTCAGTCGATTCTGGCGGGCGCATCGTGCGTTGTGGTGATTCCGAAGTATAAGAAGGGCGCGTTTGTGATTGGCGCCCAGTATGGACAGGGCGTGGCGACGTGCCGCACTCCTCGTGGCTGGAGCGCTCCGGTATTTGTGCAGTTGGCCGGTGGCAGCTTTGGGTGGCAGATTGGCGGACAGTCGACGGATCTGGTGCTGGTGGCTATGAACCAGAATGGTCTGCAGGACATGCTGAAGAATAAGTTCAAGCTGGGTGCGGATGCAGCGGCTTCGGCGGGTCCGGTTGGGCGCAACGCACAGGCTGGTACGGACTGGAAGCTCAATGCTGAGTTCCTAACGTATTCGCGCAGCAAGGGTCTGTTTGCCGGCATTGATCTGGACGGCACGGTGCTTTCGCAGAACCAGGAAGATACTCGCACGGAGTATGGCTCGAATGTGCCGTACACCGAGGTGCTGGAGGGGAAGGTTTCGACGCATCCGAATGCGCGTGGCTTTGTTCATACGGTGGCGAAGTACTTTGTGGTGTCGAAGGATAACCACTAGAACGAATCGGCTATCGGAAGATGGTTTTAGCGGGAGGGGCGGCTTTGGCCGGCCCCTCCTTTTTTGCGTGAGCCGATCAGGTTTTGCGTGAGCCGATCAGGCGAACTGAGGGTGAAGTTGCGTACACTGGCTTTGGTTGGAGAACGCGACTCAGAACGGGAGTTTGAGGCAGATCACACGGCGCGAGCGGCTGGAAGACCTGGCGCTGCGGTGGATGGTCGGTGCCGTGGGAGCGTTGCCGCGCAGGGCAGCGAGAGCGGTGGGAGCGGGGATTGGAGCGGCGGCGTGGGGGCTGCTGGGAAGGCTGCGCAGGGTGGGGATGCGGAACCTGGAGATGGCGTATCCGGAGAAGACGGAGCGGGAGCGGACGGAGATTCTGAGGGGAGTGTACCGGTCGCTGGGATGGGAGATTGGCGAGTTCTGCAAGATGAGCGGGTACACGGCGGAGGGGGCGTCGAGATTTATTCGGTATGACGGGCTGGAGCACTATCTGGCGGCGCGGGAGAGGGGGAAGGGCGTGCTGGTGCTGACGGGGCACCTGGGCGCGTGGGAGCTGTCGAGCTTTTATCACTCGCTGATGGGGTATCCGATGTCGCTGGTGATACGGA
>JAJYCQ010000003.1 GCA_021778315.1 Acidobacteriota bacterium
CTGCCCAGCGTCGAATGCCGCCAGCAGCTTGCATCTCAAATCATCCGAATATGCCTTCGCCATCCCTATCGATGTCGCGGTCCGTCAGAGCAATTATAGTGTACACCTGATAGAGAAATGCTCTAGGTCGCCGATTGTTCCAGTCTCAAATTGATTCTTTACGGTGAGCGACGAGGTGATCCAACCCCGAACGGGAGAGCCCAGCCGCCGCTATCCTCGTTCTCCGCGCCACCACACCCAGCAAGCCCGGCCAGGTCTTCACCGCTGCAAGAAACACCGTCCGCGATGGCTGCCACACCAGCCCACGCGAAACCATGGTCGCGAACCCTACCTGCCGCGACAGTTCGGCCTGCAACCGCTTCTGAAACTCCTCCGAGTTGTCTCCGCGCAGATACATCTCCGCCGCCCGACACCCGCTGTGCAGCGCAATCGACATCCCATCGCCGGTGAACGAAGGAATCACCGCCGCCTGATCCCCCAGTGCCCACAACCCATCACTAGCCTCCCGCACATACCCATAAGGAATCGACGAAATCGCCAGCGGCTTTTCCAGCAACGGCACCGCGCCCTGCAAGCGTTCGCGCAACAACGAACAATCCCGCTGCATCGCAACCAGCAGGTTCTCCCAACGTCCACCCAACCGCTGCAATTCGGCTCGCTGCAAAAGGCAACACAAATTCGCCGCACCTTCTTCGACTAGCTGCAACCCCGCATAGCCGCCGTCGTACAGCACCAACTCCACTTGCCCCTCAAGTGCGGCCATTTGTTGCGGCGAAAGTTGCCAATACATCTTGAATGCCACCAGGTCCGGCTGCTTCCCCTTAGGCCGAGCCCGCGCATGCAGGTCATGCTTGCCCGTCGCAAGGAACGCCGCAGCTGCAGACAAAGTCTTCGCGCCATCGATCACCGCAGCCCAGCCCTTACCCGAGCGCTGAACGCCATTCACCCGGCAACCTCGCAGCACCACTGCACCAGCGCTCTCCGCAACCCGCAGCATCTCTTCATCGAGCCGCCTCCGCGTCAGCGACATCGCCACAAACGGCAGCATCGCCTCGCTCACGCCCTCACGGCCCGCAAGCCGCACTGAGCGAATCGCAACCGCTCCAAGACCCTCCGCGTCGACGCCGAGTTGGCGAAGATACATCAGCGCTTCCTGGCTGAGAAACTCACCGCAAACCTTATGCTGCGGTTGCGACTCCCGCTCCACCAACACCACCTCGCGCCCAGCACGAGCCAGCAAAATCGCGGCAGCAGACCCGGCAAGTCCGCCACCCACGATCAATGCATCGACGCTCACTTGATCCGCTCCACACACAGTCGACCCGGAGTCCATCGAGTCAGCTTCACCGCAACGTTTGCAATGCCAGCGGCCGCAATCATCCTCTCCCAGTCGTCCTCTCGGAAGCTCCGCAGGAACGACACCGGTCCATCATGCCGCACAAATCGGTGCCACCGCATCCCCTGCGCCAGCAATCCAAACAGTTTGTAGGGCACAAACTCGCGGCACAGATCATTGACGAACCATCCACGCCGCGCAACCGCCTCGCTCCACGCAAGGAAGCGCACGATCTCAACCTCTTCCAGATGATGCGTAAACAGCGAGCTCACCACCACGTCCACAGGTTCGGCATAAGCAAACGCATTGCCGGTGATCCAATCGATCGTCATTTCACGCGATGTGAACTCCTTCGCCGCACGAGCAGCATGAGGGTTCAGATCGATGCCGGTAAGCGCAACCGCAACGCCTCGTTGCTTTGCCCATCGAGCAACGCACCGCAGCATGTCGCCTCCGCCAGCGCCAACATCCACGATGCGCAACGGCTCCAGTGGCTTGCTTCTCACAACGAGTTGGTCAAGAAAATCCAGCGTCGGTCGGTACGACAACGTAAGCCGATTGACCTGCCGGAGATCGACGAGGCACTGCCGAAAGTCTTCATACGAACACGGCTCATCCATCCACTCGGGCAGCTCCGACGGCGCCGCTCGCCGCGTCAGGTCTACCCCCCTATCAGACGGCATGGAAGAGCATCGTCTCCGCTGTGAGCCCCGGCCCAAACGACATCGCGCAGCCTTTCTCCCCCGGCTGCGCGCTCTGCATCAACCGCTCCAGCACAAACATCACCGTGGCCGAGCTCATATTGCCAAAGCACTCCAGCGTCTGCCGCGACGCTGCAAGAGCATCACTCGGCAGCCCCAGCCCGCGCTCCACCGCATCGAGCACCGACTTCCCACCCGGATGCACACCCCACAGCGTGATGTCGTCCTTGCTGTGCCTGCCCAGCACCTCGTCACCCGAGACCGCCAGCGCCTTACCAATCTCTCCCGGCACCTTGCCCGACAGCAGCATGTCGAACCCCACGCCACGGATCCGCCACGTAATTAGCTCGCGCGTCTCCGGTATGAGCACGGAGCGGAAACTATCCATCGCAAGGCCCGTCGGCTCAGCACTGATGAGGCTCGCAGCGCAACCATCGCCGAAGACCAGGAACGACAGCACCTGCTCAAGATCCTGTGTTTCCTGAAGATGCAGCGTGCATAGCTCCAGGTTGACGAGCAGCACCTTTGCGTCGGGCTCGGACCGCACGATATGCCTCGCCTGCTTGAGTCCATTGATCGCCGCATAGCATCCCATGAAGCCTATCATCGTGCGCTCGACCGTGGTGTCCAGCCCAAGATGATCGAGGATGTCGAAGTCCAGACCCGGTGCATACAGTCCCGTGCAGGACGTAACCAGTACATGCGTCACGCCTCTGCGTTCATTATCCGTGAGCCTGAGTTTGTCCAGCGTCCGCTGCGCAAGTCTCGGAGCAAAGCGCTCAAAGATTTGCATCCGCTTCGCCGTATCCGGAAAGCTTCCGCGCGTGTAGAACTCATGGGCATTGACGGTGAACTCCGTGCTCTGCCCAGCCTCCCGCATACGATAGCTTGGCGTCAGTACTGAGAAACGCCGTCGAATTCCGGAGCGAGCCGCCATGCGACGAAACACCGGTTGCACCCGAGGATCTTCCAGCATCTGATCGGCAAAGGCCACAAACGCGTCGTGAACATCATCGTCAGGTACAGCGGTGGCGATGCGGTTGATGTAAGCCTGGGTCACACGATCCTCCGATTAACAGACATGAGATGCGTCAAAGACTAACAAACGACGTATAGACCTAAACTACTCCGCTCGGCACAGTGGAATAAATTGTCATAATTTGCCCGTACCATCAACGCCGCAAGGCTACGGGCCCCGTGCCGGCTGCGCGCTTTGCCTGCAGACGGAAATTCTTGAAGACAGAAAAAGGCCGTCCATGCGGACGGCCTTTTCGCATTCGATTGCCATAACCGGTTAGTCTCCTGCGACGGTCTCTTCAATGCTGCTGACGACCTCTGCCTTACTCGCAGTCGGCTTGATGCCACCCAGCCCGCCGATCTCGCCGATCGCAACGAATCCACCCGGAAGCTCCGGCTCCTTGAGGATTTCCTTGCGGTACAGCTTGGCCATGCGAGCATTCTCGGCGTCATCCTTCAGCTTCTGATCGCGAGCCCGGATCTTCTCTTCACGCGCGTTCTTGGCAATGCCGCTCTTATCGAACGTATCGTTCGCAGCCGAATTCACATGCTCCTGATTCAGCACCAGATCGTACGTCGCTTCCTTCTCGAGACCGACCTTCTTGCCGCCGGCAAAGATTTCATGACGACCGTGCTCCTCATACCACTTGGTGAGCGACGAGGTCATGTGCATCTTCTCGATGATATTGCGCCAGCCAATGCCCGTGTTGTACGCGCAGAAGCTGATCTCGCCCTCCTGCGTCGCATACGGAATGATGCACTGCTCGGTCCGGCGGAAGTCGTAGTTGAAGAGATCCTGGAACCACATTCCCGCAATAAACAGGAAGTTCCAGCGATCTGCGCGACGCATCTTGATGTCTTCCATCGTGCGGTCTGCCGACACCTTACCGTAGTTCCGGCCGGTAGCTCCAAAGCACTTATCGAACTTCGTCAGCAGCGCGAAGATGCTGAAGTGCGTCGGTGCGTTCTGTGGCTCGTAGTTGCGAATCAGCGCGAGGCCTGCGCCAATCATAGTAAGCACCTTGCCGCGAGCCGCATCGTTGACGCGAGCGATGTCCTTGGCCAGGCGTTCAGCGTTGATGAAGGCGGTCACCGGGACAGCTTCCTTGGTTTCCTTGTCGATCATCAGCGCCATCCCGATACCGCAATTCGGGTGGCAGCCGCAGGACAACTGGCCCCAGTCGTGTTCGGGTCCATGAACCAGATCGGCCCAGTCAGAGAACGTCGACATGAAGCTGATTGGGAACCAGTCGCGAACAGGCTCGCCGAGGCCGGTCTGATTCTTCACGTCATGCGCCAGATGCGATAGCGTGTATCGCTGCGCCATACGGCGCTCGTCGGAGACATCCTCGTCGCGGCCGGTGAAGGACACGGGCTGGAAGGAGAGGAAGTTGATCTTCTTGGGGTTGTCGAGCGCGAACTCAATGATGCGTCCAACCTGCTCGTTATTGATGCCATTGATGATGCAGGTGACCGGGACGATGTCCACGCCCGCCTCATGCAGGTTATGGATCGCCTGGAGCTTCACATCGAACGCGTTGCCCACCTTGCGATGCGAGTTGGGCGCGTTGCCGATGCCGTCAAACTGCAGGTATGCATAGCGAAGACCCGCCTCAGCAGCAGCCTTCGAAAACTCCTTCGACTTCGCAAACTCAATTCCGTTGGTCGCTGCCTGCACTGAGGTGTAGCCGACCTTGCGCGCGTAAGCGACCGCATCGAGGAAGTAGGGGCTCAGCGTCGGCTCGCCACCTGAAAATTGTACCGACATCTGCCGCTTCGGTTTGATCGTCACCGCGTTGTCGAGCATCGTCTTGATCTCGTCCCACGTCAATTCATGCACAAAGCCAACCTGGTTCGCGTCCATGAAGCAGGGGTCGCACATCATGTTGCAGCGGTTGGTAAGGTCAATCGTCAGCACCGATCCACGGCCATGCGTGACCGTCGACGTACCGTGATTGTGCAGCTTGTCGTCGTTGTGCGCACGAATATCGCGGCCCGGGAAGACCTCTTCAAGATGCTTGAAGAAGGCCGGATCGATTGACATCACATCCTCAAAGTGGCCGTGAATCGGGCAATCCTTCACCATCAGAATCTGGCCGTCGCGCTCGATAATCTGCGCCTTGATCTCGCCAACTTTCTCGTTCAACAAAATCTCGTGGGGAAGCTTGCCATCCACAATCTGCTGGCGAATCTGTGGCACGCACTTCGGACAAAGCGAGTCAGTCGTGCGCGGCCAGCCGAGAGGAGGCTTCTCCTTCTGGTAGGACTTCAGCAACGGCTTATCCGACCACTTCGGGGTGAAGCTCTTGTTGGGACTGATTGAATTCAGTCGATTGAACACGCTCCAACCGGCCTTTGCGCCGAGGACAATGCCTTTTTCCAAGAACTTCGTTGCCTTTGCCATGTTTCTCTCCTGAGTGTTCGCCGCAGCAATTTGAACGGTGAGATGTAATTTCCCAATCTGGTGGTTGCTAACTCTTTATCCGCGAAGGACATGAATCAGTTCGTCCGCAGGGCTTGCTAGAGCGGAGAACTCAACGGACCTCGCATGCTTTAGCCTAGAGGAGATCCCACTCAAAGTCGCCGTCTATGCAGCGAATGGAGATATTCTGCAGCGAATGGAGAAAGCGTCCGCCTGGTGCGAGCCACGCCCCTACCAATTTCTCGCCGGATTTGCTGCAACCTGGTTACTGGCGAAGCTCAACAATCGTCGCGCCCTGTCCACCTTCGTTATAGGGCGGCTCTGTAACGGACGTCACATGTGGGTGCTTGCCGAGGAACTCCCGAAGCGTGCGCCGAAGTATTCCCATCCCCACCCCATGCACCACGCGAATGCGAGGCAGCCCAGCCAGAAATGCTCGTTCAACGAAGCGCTCCACCTCACTCTCAGCCTCATCCGCTGTTCGCCCAATGACGTTGATCTCCGAAGTAATGTAGTCGGAGTCATCCGAACTCGAGCTCGTCGAAACGGTAATCCCTCCGCGCCGTTTCACCGCATCCAGCGGCTTGTCGGCTAATGCGATGATCTCGGCAATATCACTGCGGGGCACGCGCGTCTTCATCGCTCCAACAGCAACTTCCAGCGTCTTCGCGTCGATCACCCGCACCACGCGTCCCTCGCGGTTCAGCGACTTCAATCGAACAAGATCGCTCGCCTTTGGTTCGCGTTGCCGGTCGGCGATCTTCCGCTCAGCGTCGCTCTGCGGTGGCGCATTGTGTGCGACCACAGTCGTCTGAAACTGCTCTGAAAATTCACGCTTCAGCCGGGCGATGCGCAACGCCGAATCGCGAGCAATCTTCTGCGCAACAGTCTTGTCGTCAATCGCCTTAACCGTGTCACGCAGTTGCGACTCAAAGTCTTCGATCAGGCTCTTGAGCTGCCGCTCAAGCTCACGCGTACGTGCTTGCTGCTCCACGCGGCCCTCCTGCTCCAGCCGCAGACGCTCTCTGGCAAGGCCACGCTCACTGACCGCAAGATGCTCGCGCTCAGTTGCAGCGGCCGTTAGCTGCGCATGCAGTTCATCGAGGAAGCGCCCGATATCGACCTGCTGCGTCGTCATTTGTGCGCGAGCTTTCCCAACAATCTCGGGGTCAAGCCCAAGTCGCGCAGCAATATTTAACCCCGCCGAAGCTCCCGGCACGCCCAGCCGCAGTTGATACGTCGGAGCCATCGCGGCGTCATCAAACCCCACCGCTGCATTCAGCACGCCCTCATGCTTTGCCGCATAGACCTTCAACGAAGTAAGGTGCGTCGTGATGATGCACCAGGCGCACTGCTGAAGAAAGTGTTCAGCCACCGCAACAGCCAGCGCCGCACCTTCCTCCGGGTCAGTCGCCGATCCAAGCTCATCGAGCAACACCAGCGAACGCGCATCCGCATGCCGCGCGATGCGGTCCACATTCACAACGTGCGCCGAGAACGTCGAGAGATTTTGCTCGATCGACTGCGCGTCGCCAATGTCTGCGTAGATCGCCGTAAACAGCGGCAGCCGCGCCCTCTCCGCAGGAACCGGAACCCCAGCTTGCGCCATCAGCGCAAGCAGTCCCGCCGTCTTCAGCGCGACCGTCTTGCCACCAGTATTCGGCCCACTGACGATCATCTGCTTCTTGCCCTCAGGCAACGCGATCGTCAAGGGGACGATCGTCCCCTCCTGCGCACGAAGCCGCATCTCCAATAAAGGATGACGCGCCGCGAGCAAGTTGAAATTGCCAGCCTCATCCTCGGGAGAAACCTGATCCACCCCGGCGAAGCTCGGCCGCACGCAAGCAAACTCTGCAGCAAATCGTGCGATCCCCTGGTGCGCATCGGCCTCCGCAAGAATCGCCGCACCCACCAGCAACGCCTCGGCCTGGGCGGCGATTGCGCGAGTCATTGCCACAAGAATTCGATGTATCTCCCCCTGCTCTTCATCCAGCAGTCGTGTCAATTCGTTGTTGTGCTCGATGGTCTCCATCGGCTCGACAAACACCGTCTGCCCGCTCGAGCTCGACCCATGCACCACGCCCCCGACCTTGCGCTTGAACTCCACCTTGACCGGAATCACAAACCGCTCGCCGCGCACCGTGATCAACGAATCCTGCGTGCTGCCGTCTTCCGACAGCTTCGCCAGCGCACGCCGCAGGCTCGCCTCAATCGCACGATGCTGCTGTGCCATCGCTCGCCGGATACGTCTTAGCTCAGGGGAAGCATCATCGCTCAAGCTGCCATCCGGCTCAATCTTGCCGCTCAGCGAACGCAGCAGATTGCTTAGATCATGCAGCAACAAGGGCGAGGATAGCTCTTCCATCCCCGGCCACTTAGCGCGCACCGTATCCGGTGGCGTGAGCACCATCTGCCGCCACGCCTCGACGCGCTCCGCATGCACAATGACGGCTCGCAGCTCGACCGCCTCCAGCGCAGATCCCTCAATCCGAGCCTTATCAAGCGTCTCCGTTACATCAAAAATTCCACGAAAATCGAAGCTACCGCCCGTGATCAACCGCTGCATCTCGGCGTTGCGCTGCTGCTGCTGCCCAATCCATTCCGCATCGGCACTCGGCCCCAGGGAGCTCACCCAGGCCCGGCCCAAAGGCGATTGCGCACGGCGCGATAAATGATCGATCAGCTCAGCCCATTGCAGGGCCTTCGCGCTCATCTCGGACAAGGGAGCCGGAATTTCAGGAAGGAATGCCACCCCTCTAGAATACGGCGCGAACCGTACGCTCCCAAAAGCGCCTCATTTCCTCCTAAAAAGCCGGAACCGGTAGTACGCTATGTGCGTAGTCCTTATCGTTGCGATCAAGGCAGTCACGATTCGCGGAGGTATCAGGATGATCTGTCCAACATGTGGAAACGATCTTGCGCCGGAGACGCGCTTTTGCCCGCGATGCGGCACGCAGGCACCCTCACAGCCGCCAATGGCCTATCCTTCTCCTTCAGCTCCTTACGGTTTACCCTACGACCGCGTGTCGCGCAATCTTCAAAGCCTTGCGACCCTCTGGCTCGTCTACGCGCTACTGCGAGCTCTCACCGGAATGATCGGCATACTGTTCCTCCACGGCCTCTTCGGTAGCCACTTTGATCACTCCGACTTCAACCTCGGCTGGAGCCCGTTTGGCCGTATGTGGATGGATGGCCTTTGGCCCATGGCACTCTTCTCCCTCATGATCAGCGTCGGATGCGTCCTACTCACTGGCTGGGCGCTGCTCACGCGACAGCCCTGGGGACGCATCTTCGCAATCGTCTTCGGAGTCATCGCACTGATCCACTTTCCGCTGGGCACTGCGCTTGGGATCTACACCCTGTGGGTTCTCGCACCACGCCAGAGCGGCGATCAATACGCAGCCATGGCCTACACGCAACACGGAGCCTAGCCTCGAGATATGCATGTGATCCAGGTTACGGACACAGACGTTCTGCGGCCATAGAATAGACGCATGGAATTTCCTGCAACTCGCTTGCGACGGCTCCGCTCCACTCCCGCCATGCGTTCTCTCATTCGAGAGACGCATCTGCGTCCCGGCGCTCTCATTTATCCGCTTTTTATCTGCGAGGGCGAAGGTGTTCGCCGCGAGATCAGCAGCATGCCCGGCGTCTTTAATCTCTCCATCGATGAGGCGCTCAAGGAGATCAAAGCCTGCGCCGATCTCGGAGTCGGCGGAGTTCTGCTCTTCGGCATTCCCTCCGAAAAAGACGAGCAGGGCACCGGAGCCTGGGCATCCGACGGCATCGTCCAGCGAGGCCTCCGCGCGATCAAGGCCACCAGCGAAGCACAGTCTCTCGTCGTCATCGCCGACGTCTGCCTCTGCGAATACACCTCGCACGGCCATTGCGGCCTCGTCCACCGCGACGGCGATCATTTCGAAGTAGAAAACGACTCCAGCGTAGCTCTCCTCGCAAAGGCCGCTGCGTCGCTCGCCGAGGCCGGAGCCGACATCGTCGCACCTAGCGACATGATGGATGGCCGCATCGCCGCCATGCGCACAGCAGTCGACGAAGCCGGCAAACACAACACGCCCATCCTCAGCTACGCCTCGAAATTCGCCTCCGCCTTCTACGGCCCCTTCCGCGACGCCGCCGACTCCGCTCCGCAGTTCGGCGACCGTCGCACCTACCAGATGGACGGTGCCAACCTCCGCGAAGCCATGCGGGAAATTGAACAGGACATCGCGGAAGGCGCCGACATGCTGCTCATGAAGCCAGCCATGCCCTACCTCGACGTCATCCGCGAAGCACGCACCCGCTTCGACCTGCCCATGGGCGCCTACCAGGTCTCGGGCGAGTACTCCATGCTGCACGCAGCCTTCCAGCGCGGCTGGCTCGAACCCGAACGAGCCATGCTCGAAAGCCTGCTCAGCATCCGCCGCGCCGGCGCCGACTTCATCGTCACGTACTTCGCCAAAGATGCCGCAAAGCTGGTGGGTTGAGCCTCATCGAATTGAAGCTCGCGTCAAATCATTCTCGAAGCTAGCGGTGCTAGTCAGCGTAGGGAACGCCTAACCTGATTGATATTGCCGTTTTTGAAACTTGTAAGGATTCCGACAATTCCTCGATGGTACGAATGCCCTGCCCCATCAGTTTCTGAATCAACGGAAATGGCATCAGAATGTCAGCGGCTAGCTTATTGGCCTCCGTCTCTTGTTTGCTGGACAAGCCACTACGAAACAGAGCGTCCTCGACGATTCCATTGTGTAGATCGTCGCGGTGGAGAATGAAATGTGCGATTTCATGTGCGACAGTGAAGCGCTTTCGCGGAAGCGACTCAGCCTTATTGACTACAATGCTGAAGCCGCTTCTACCGCCATTTAGACCATCAATAAAAAGCTTGCCTGATATAGGCGAATCTAGCCGATCTTCCCAGACATTTATCCCAAAAGCTTCGGCGAGGCCAACAACATTGACCGGTGCATCCTGCTGAAAGCGTGCAATGACTTGGCCAGGAGTTTCCGTTGTATCAGAAGTTGGAATTGAAGCGAATGCTGCCATTGTCATTCTCCTTTCCCGGGGTAGTCCTTCGCCAATGAATCCTGATTTCTTGCCTTCCCTTGTACTCCCTTTGACGCGCCTGGAGCCGATTTGGAAGCTGATTTGGTTACCAATTGGTCGCTCAATCGCTTCTGATTCTCGTGCATACTTCGCAGACTATCGAGAATGTCGAAGTATTCCTTGGCGTCAGGATACTCTTTCAGTTTGTTGTCTAATGATTCTTCGGCTCTTTTTGCGACAGCTTCAGTCAATTCCTTCTTGATGCCAGCGTAACCCCAGATCGCAGCAAGAGCTATTAGAATCGCGAGCGCTGCAAGTATTGCGCAGACAGCAGTGAGAGTAACGGTAAGGAAATCGATATAAGTAACGGCGTGAGGCTCCGCCGCAACCCGAGCCTCAGCGGCCATATGAAGCAGTCCCTGCATGACTGCATCGTATGTGACCGCAGTATAGATCGCAAAACTTAATCTGTTTGTGTCATGAATTCGCAAACATCGCAGCCTCAGCCTTGCGTCTCCGCACCAATCCCGGGACAACCACGCCACCGGCATGCACCCACAATCCAAACTGCGCAGCCGCGCCTTCAAAGTCTCCCGCATTCACCTTCCGCAACAGCGTCGACTGCAGGAAATTTCCTCGCCCCGCGTTAAAGCAAAAGTCCACCATCGCATCGAACTGGCTCTGCGAAATCGCCACCATCACCTTCCGATTCACGCAGGCCACGGCGTCCTCAAGATCAGATAGCAACAGCACCTCAGCCTCTCCATCAGTAACCGTCAACCCCTCCGCAACGCCAACCCCGGTATGGCCATACCCCACCGTCCACACCCCCGCGCAGTCCCGATACGCCTCCAGCCGCAGCCCCTCAAAGCTCTTCGTGAGAGCCAACCCCTTCTCGCTATACCTAAACTCTTCCATCACAAGCGCACCTCCACGAGCGCATCGATTTCCCTGGACCCTCTACAAACCGCCCCTGCATCGGAGGCCGGTACTCGCACATCAAATGACGTTGGGCCGCAGCAGCGGCTAAACTAAGCTGTCGAACGAACCGGAACGCGCGCTGCACCTTCGCGATCGCCCAATGAATGGAGCTCACTCTCTTGGCAGAAACTATCTATGACCTGGTCATCGTCGGCGGAGGTCCAGCCGGCTACACCTGCGGCATTCGCGCCGCACAGCTTGGACTCAAAGTCGCCCTCATCGAAAAGACCGACGTCCTCGGAGGCACCTGCCTCCATTGGGGCTGCATCCCCACCAAGGCGATGCTCTTCTCCGCCGAGATATGGGACCATCTGAAGCACGCAGCCAGCTACGGCATCGAGGGAGTCTCTGCCCCCACTCTTAACTGGGAGAACCTCCTCAAGCGCAAAAACGACATCATCGTGAAGCACACCAAGGGCCTCGACTTCCTGATGAAGAAGAACAAGATCACCGTCGTACGTGGACACGGTCGCCTCACCGGTCCAGCCAAAGACGGAGTCTTCACCATCGACGTCTCCGCCGAAGACAAAGGCAAAGGCCAAGGCTCCGAGCTCCAGACCACGACCCAGGTGCAAGCGAAGAAAGTAGTCATCGCCACTGGCTCCGACGCCCGCATGCTCCCCGGCTACAAGGCCGACGACACCATCCTCACCAACATCGAAATCCTCACCCTGCCCGCTCTGCCGAAGTCCCTCATCGTCATCGGATCAGGCGCTGTCGGAGTCGAATTCGCCTCCGTCTTCAAGAGCTTCGGCGCCGACGTCACCATCCTCGAAGCCCTCCCGCGCATCGTCCCCGTCGAAGACGAAGACGTCTCCAAGGAGCTCACCCGCGCCTACAAGAAGCGCGGCATCGATGTGAACGTCAGCTGCAAGGTCGAGAAGATCGAGAAGGTTAAGGGCGGCGTAAAGGTCAGCTTCACCGACTCCGCCGGCAAGCCTCAGGTCAAAGAGGCCGAGAAGGTTCTCGTAGCCGTCGGCCGAGGTCCCCGTACCGCCGACGCTGGCCTCGACAAGACCAACATCCAGCTCGACCGCGGCTTCATCCCCGTCAACCAGTGGATGGAGACCTCCGAGCCCGGCGTCTACGCCGTCGGCGACATTGTCGCTGGTCTGCCGCAACTCGCCCACGTCGGAGCCATGTGCGGCGTGGTCGTCGCCAGCAAACTCGCCGGTAAATACGCTCGCGCCGTCCGCAAAGACCGCGTCCCCGGCTGCACCTACTGCGACCCCCAGATCGGCAGCGTGGGCCTCACTGAAGCGCAAGCCAAAGAGAAGGGCTACCAGGTCAAGGTCGGCAAGTTCCCCTTCGTCGGCAACTCCAAGGCCACCATCGTCGACTCGCACGACGGCTTCGTGAAGGTCGTCTCCGACGCCAAATACGGCGAAGTCCTCGGCGTCCACATCATCGGCCCGCAGGCCACCGAACTCATCGCCGAGTGCGTCGTCGCCATGGAACTCGAAGCCACTGTCGAAGAGCTGATGTTCACCATCCATGCCCACCCAACCCTCTCCGAGAGTCTCCTCGACGCCTTCTCCAGCGTCGAAGGTATGTCCATCAACGTGTAAACGCCCGGAACGGACGCTGGCTTTTCATCGCTATGTGGGAACGCCCCAACCTCGTGAGCAGTCTACAAACGCTCACGAGGTCAGCGCTCCAGATCGGATGAGCATCATGGAACAACCCTCCAATCCGCCATTGCCGCCGTTCACGATAGACACGGCTACTCTGAAAGTCCGCAAAGCCGAGGACGCGTGGAACTCCCGCGATCCGTCGAGAGTTGCGCTTGCCTACACACTAAACAGTCGCTGGAGAAACCGCTCCGAGTTCGTTTTCGGTCGCGAAGAGGTCGTCGCGTTCCTGACGCGCAAGTGGGAACGGGAGCAAGACTATCGCCTGATCAAGGAACTCTGGGCCTTCACAGCGAATCGCATCGCCGTCCGCTTTGCCTACGAATGCCATGACCACGCCGGCAACTGGTTCCGTTCCTACGGCAACGAGAATTGGGAGTTTGACGAGCACGGCTTGATGCGAGCGCGTCACGCCAGCATCAATGATCTTCCCATTGACGCATCGGAACGCCTCTTCCATTGGCCTATCGGACGTCGGCCAGACGATCACCCCAGCCTCAGCGACCTGGGCCTCTAAACTCCTCCCAAAGCACCGTTCATCCCATGCACATCCACCTCCTCCAACTCGGCCGCATCCCCTACGCCGAAGGCCTCCGCATCCAGGCCGATGTCGTAGCCGCGCGCAAAGCGGGAGCCATCGGCGACACGCTCCTCCTCCTCGAACACCCGCCTGTCCTCACCCTCGGCCGCAACGCCACCCGCGCCAACATCCTCGCGTCCGACGATCTCCTCGCCCAACGCGGCGTCGAAATCCACGAGATCAACCGCGGAGGCGACGTCACCTATCACGGCCCTGGCCAGCTCGTCGGCTACCCCATCTTTGACCTCCGCGGCGACCTCCCCGGCAAACGCGGCCCCCACTTGGGACCCGTAGATTTTGTCAGGTTGATGGAAGAAGCCCTCATCCACACCTGCAAAGACTTCGGCGTCCCCGCACAGCGCATCTGCAAACTCACCGGCGTCTGGACCCTCGCCGGCGGCAGCATCCGCGAGAGGAAGATTGCCGCCATCGGAGTCCACGTCTCCCAAGCGGTCACCTCGCACGGCTTCGCCCTCAACGTCACCACCGACCTCCGCGACTTCGACTGGATCGTCCCCTGCGGCATCACCGACCGCACCGTCACCTCGCTCGAACTCGAGTCCCCCCAGACACCGCTTCCCACCCTAGAGCAGACCGCGAACAGCGTCTCCACCAACTTCGGCCGCGTCTTCCAGCGCCAGATGATCGCCGTCGACTCCCTCGACGAACTCCTCGCCACCCACGCCTTCAAGTCCTGAATGATCTGTATCGAACAGTACATAATGGTAGCAAATTCCGCTTCCCGACAAGCCAGCATCCCATCCACAGCCGTATAATCCTGAGGTTGCACTCTTTTCGCGCCTCAGACCCTCCCGGAGACAGTTCCCCATGCCGATCGACGTAGTTATGCCCCAAATGGGCGAATCCATCACTGAAGGCACCCTCACCAAGTGGCTCAAAAAGCCCGGCGACACCGTCTCCCGCGATGAGCCGCTCTTTGAAATCTCAACCGACAAGGTCGACGCCGAGATCCCCTCACCCGCCGCCGGCACCCTCGGCGACATCAAGGTTCAGGAAGGCGATACCGTCGTCGTCGGCACGGTCGTCTGCGCCATCAATGATTCCGGCGAGGCCGCTTCCGCGCCCCCACCCCAGCAAGAGTCCGTCACCCCCGCCGCCGTCGAGACGGCAGCGAAGGACGAGTCCATTCCCGCTCCAGCTCCCCCGGCAGCAGGCCCCGGAACCGAAGTACTGATGCCCCAGATGGGCGAGTCCATCACCGAGGGCACCCTCACCAAGTGGCTCAAGAAGATCGGTGACACCGTCGCCCGCGACGAACCCATCTTCGAAATCTCCACCGACAAGGTCGACGCCGAGATTCCCTCCCCCATCGCCGGAACACTCTCCGAGATCCGCGTTCAGGAAGGCGAGACCGTCACTATCAACACCGTAGTCGCCGTCATCGGCGGTGGGGCCGCCGCACCGGCAGCTGCAGCTGCAGCCACCCCGACAGCCACCCCCGCTGCAACTCCCGCGCCATCAGCCGCAGCAGGTGAGCCTCTGCGCTCCTCGCCGCTGGTTCGCAAGATCGCCTCCGAAAATAACATCGACCTAAAGACTGTCCCTGGAACCGGCGCCTCCGGCCGTATCACCAAGCAGGACATCCTCGGCCACCTCGAAGGCGGCGCACCGGCTGCTGCCCCCGCTCCGGCTTCCGCACCTGTCGCAGCAGCTCCCACCCCAGCAGTGCCCGCACCAGCAGCACCGGCCAGGCAGGCACCCGCAGCACCTGTCTCCGCACCCGCGCCCGGCGACCTCGTCCCCCTCTCCAAGATGCGCGCCATCATCGCCAAGCGCATGGTCGAGTCCAAGGCCACCAGCCCGCATGTGCACACCGTCTTCAAGGTAGACATGACGCGCATCGTCAAGCTGCGCGAAAAAGAGAAGAACAAATACGAGCAGCGTAACGGCGTCAAGCTGACCTACATGCCGTTCATCACGCGTGCGGCCGTGCAGGCCCTCCGCAAGCACCCCATCGTCAACGCCTCCATGCAGGGCGACGCAATCCTCTACAACAAGAACATCAATATCGGAATCGCTGTTGCACTGGAATGGGGGCTGATCGTTCCCGTCATCAAACAGACCGAGGAGAAGAGCTTCCTCGGCGTCGCCCGCTCCATCGTCGATCTCGCCGACCGCGCCCGCAACAAGAAGCTGGCCCCCGACGAAGTCTCCGGCGGAACCTTCACCCTCACCAACTCCGGCATCTTCGGCGAGCAGTTCGGGACCCCCATCATCGCTCAGCCGCAGTCCGCCATCCTCGGCATCGGCGGCCTCAGCAAGGAGCCCGTCGTTCTCACCGACAAGGACGGTCAGGACACCATCGCCATCCGCACCGTCCAGTACTTCACCCTCGGCTTCGACCACCGCATCATCGACGGCGCCGATGGCGGCAAGTTCATGTCCGACTTCAAAGCCTACCTCGAAAACTGGTCAGAAGACATCGGGTAACTTCTCACTTAATATCTCTCCTCAACGTCTCTGCCATAGACCCACACCATCCATGGCAGAGACGTTCTGTTTGCACCGATCAGTTATGCTTCTCCGCGAAATACGCAATCGCGAGATGCACCACGGTCCACAGTGCACCACATGCAGCGGCTATGCCCTTCAGCCGCTGCACACTCCGCTCATGGGAATCGACTCGCGCCTCCAGTTGGTGCAATCGCCCTGGTTGTCCAATCCCCATCAACTGCTGCATCTGAGCCTTCAACACGCTCAACTCCTGTAGAACCTTACCCTCAAAATCCGTCATCCACCCACCTCTCCTTCAATCAAAAACCCTTCGTGCATCGGATTAGCCCACCGGTGCATCCACAAACACCGCACTTGAAAACCTCGAGTACAGCGGTGGAGTGCTCGCGTCATACATGCGCACGTAATAGCGCTCCAGTTGGGCCGCGCGAGGAATCGAAAAGCTTCGCACCGGACTACGCAGCACCAGGTCCGCTCCATCCACACCCATGCCAAACCACCAGTCTCTCAACCGCACCTCAAACCCACCGCCCGCAGGAGGAGCCATTCCGGCATCCACCTGCAGGGCAGTCCCCGTCAGGCTCGTAACGGTCAACTGCTGCAAGTTTGCAAGCACCTGACCCGGCGAGCTCGACGCCGTCAGCGGCAGATACGCATTCACCGCAATCTCTTCACTCAACTTCAATCCGATGCCCGCCGCCCACTCCGTCGCCCAGTCATTGGCAAACTTCACCTCGTACCGCCTCACCTCTGGAACCGAGCTCCCATCCTTCACCACCACGCTGCGAACCAGCAACGACGACGTCACACCCGCGCTTGTAATCGCCAGCACATCGCCCGGCCAGATGTCCTGCGCCGGGTTCACCATCGCATACGAGCCCGCAACCGCCGCCGTACGACTCGTCGCAAACGCCAGCACCGCTTGCGCCGCGCTCTCGCAATCAACGCTGCTCCGTGCCACCGGCAGCGTCACCCTGCCCAGCCACCGACATGTCCCCGGAGCTCCATTCACCGCCTCCGACGCTACACTCGCCCCATCCTCCAGCCGCGCAATCGACCGCCGCTCGCCACGATATCTCACCGTCACATGCTCGCCCACCACCGGAATTCGCCCCGCAAGAAACGTCACCTTCGCCGGCGATCCAGACGCAGTCCCATAGCTCACCGTACAATCCACGCCCTGCCCTGCCGTCCCGATCAGCCGTGTCTGCATCACTCCACTCGGCAGCGTGCTCACCACCCACATGCTTCCCGGCCGCAGCACGCTCACCGAACCCACCGAGCCAAAGAGTTGCGTCGAATTCACCACCGCAAACGCACACGTTGCCGGGGTGTTACTCAACGAGCCCGAAGCCGCCGCGCTGTCATAGAGCACCGTTGCCGGAGTGTTTGATGCTGTGCCCTCATCCACCAACTCGAACACAACATCCATCGGCGCTTCGATGCCCCCAGCACTGCCAAACCCCTGCACCACGCCATCCACCATGCAGTAGTACCGCTGCATCACGCGCTGCATCTCAACACAGTGCAACCGCAGCCGTAGCGTGTACGCATGACCCGCGATCGGAGTAAACACCGTGCCCACCTCAGCGCCATTCACTACGGGCACAATTACTGTGACGCCGCCGGTTCCGCTCACACTCTGCCGCACACGAAATCCTGCAAAGCAATCCGCCAGCACCATTTGCCCCTGGTACAGACCCGCGAGCATGCCATCGCACGCAGCCCCCAGCATCACCCCGCTCAACTGCGCCACAACCGCGCCGCCCATCTCCACCGCATCCAACGCTTCCACCGTCGTCTGCCCATCGAGGCCATTGCCGCCATTCATCGTCAACCCCGCCCCAGTCAACGACAGATGACTCCCCGGATCACTCACCAGCCACTGTGCCGGATCGAACGCCGCCTCGTTGAAGTTATCCAGCACGAGGATCCGATTCGTGTCCCTGTACCCAACTTCATTCAGATGGAACACAGCTGTCGTACCATCGCCAATGAAATTCTCCTCGATGTACGCCGCCGGCTCTTCTGCTCCCGATAGCGTCACATCGTTCGCCAACATGCGCACCGCAGTGGTCTGCAACTCCGCGACAGACAACGTTCCATCCGCATCACTAAATGCATGCGTCACATTGCCCACTGGATCGATCAGCACCTGCCCATTCAGCGCTCGATACGCCGCATACGCAGAGCTCGCCGCCTCCCCCGCATTCACGCTCCATGGCACCGAGGCGCGCGCTGCAAACGCTCCCGTCGAAGGCACGGTCGCCCCCACTGCCACCGTCAACGCAGACGAGCCTCCAGCCTGCGCCCGCGAGGCCAACCGCGTCACCAGCGCCGCCCCGTTCAGACCCAGCGACATCGCATCGCGCAGTCCCGCCCCCGAGCCCAGATTATCCAGCAGCCACTCATCACTCACCGCCGTGATCCGCGCCCTGTACACCGGCCCCGTCGAAGCATTGCCAGCATAGATCCTCACCGGTTCTGTCGCCAGATATCCCGTGAACAACACCGTTGTATCCGCCGCCGTAACCGTCACTTTGCCCCGTCGCGCCGGAGCCGCCAACCCCTCGGCTCCAAGCACAATCTCCGCCGTGCATCGCGAAGGAACATTCAGCGCTCGCTGCACCGTGATCGGTCCCTCTGCGGCCACCGCCTCGGTGTAATCAACCGCACCCAGTCCATCCAAATTGTCGATCGTAATCCGCACAGTCTCTCCTCCACTACAAACCTAGCCAGCCATATAACTACGGAAGCACACCACCGTCTCGCCATCCACCGGATCCTTCACCGGCAGGGCGCGGAACGCTGCACTCAGCTGTACCTTCTCGTAGCCCCCGCCGCCTGCCACGTTCGCCTCCGCAACACCGCTCATCGCCTGTAGCCGAGGATAGTGCCAGATCACGCGCTCGCCCTGCTGCCCCTCACCCACAAACACCGCCGACCACTCCTGAAAGAAGCTCGACCCCTCACGATCACAGAATCCCACCACGCCACTGACCTTCATCGCCGCGCTCGGAACTCCTGCAATCAGTGGCGACTCAAGCGTCAGCGCACCAACAGCACCGCTGATAACGATCGACGCAATACGCCCCACGTTCAACGTCACACGTCGCACATAATCCACATCAGTCAGCGCACTCTGCACATACGCTCCACTCACTCCACTACCGACGAACCCAGTCTGCACGACATAGTCCACATCGACCGCAACCAACTCCCCCACGGCAAACGCAGCCGCAGCAGCAGCTCCCACCTGCAACACGCTCGCCGTCGATCCACTCTGCAGTACAACCGCCGCAACTCCAGCTCCGCCCGACCCGCCAGCTGCCGCACCTGCAGCTGCCGTCAACAGGTTCATCTGCTGCGTTCCAGCCGATAGCGCCAGCTGCAACTTCCCCCAACTCTCAAAGCTGAACGACACCGTAGCCTCGATCTCCGTTCTCGCCTGCAGCTGAGTCGTCGCCGGAGCGCCTGTCCGCACCGCCTCAACCTTTGTTCCGCACTTTCGCGCGAAACCTGCAATCCATCCCAAACCAACCCATGGCGCAGGTGGACTGCTCAACGCGAACGCACCACTCTGCGACGCATCGAATATGGTCGCCTGCTGCCCCGCACGATTCACCGGAGCAAAATACGCGCTCACCCGACCTACCATCGGAGCCATCATTCCCGTCACATCATTCATAGCTCACCCGCTTCCTGGTAGCTCATCACGAAGACCGTCGCTGTCCGCGCCAACCGGTCTTCCTTGATGACTGTCTTCCCAAATGCAACCTCGCCCCACCAGATGCTGGTACTCATCGCAACCGCCGCCGCACCATTCACCAGACCCGCATAGTTCATCTTTTGCTCGGTCCTCGGCAGCGTATTCACCGCAGCCTGCAGCTCCGCATCCATCGCTGCAAGCGCCCGCCCACGGTCCATCCCTGCATTCATCGCGGTGCCTGCGGTCTCGTACTCAAACTCGCAAACCAGCGTAACCGTCGGCATAACACCATTTGCGTCGACGCCACTCACCGCCCATCGCATCCGAAAGCAATCTGGCAGTGTCACTGCGGACACAAGTTCGTTCTCCTCGACCAGCACTCCCGGCCGCACTACACCGCGCAGCACAATGGTCCGGTACGAATTCAGCGCGGCCAACCTGCCTCGCAATACCTCATAGAACGTGTCTTTCGCGTTCTGCACATTAGCCTCCTTGGCTTTCCTTCGCTTCGTTGCTCTCTATCGAACCGGTGGCTTCAGCGTCAGGCAGTAGCAGTAAGGTTGGTCCATCGCCTGCGACGCTACACTGTTCGTAATCACGTACAGCACGTCATCGACCTTTACTCCAACCGCCGTCTCAAACAGCACAGTCGCAGAGTCATACCCCAGTGATCCCAGTACCGCTTGCACCGCGCTCGCCGATACCATCAACGTCGCGATACTTTTCGCCTTGCTAAACGTCGCCGGTCCCAGCACTACATCCTGAAACTGCGGAGTCGCCAGACCCAACTGCTCTGCATCGTTTCCCGCTACAGCCGGTGCCGCAATCCGCAACAGCACCGCTCTTCCACCCGCCACGCGCATCAACGCATCTGCCCCACGGATCACACCATCGCCAGACTGCAGCAAATCATCCATCGCTAACCCAACCTCTCTGCCACATAAGGCTGCAGCAGCGCCTGCACCTGGCTATCAATCAATGAGTCACTAAAATATTGCGTCTGCAGCGTGTCCATCTTGCTCGACTTCACATTGAGCCCCGGAGTCGCCTGAGCATTCCGAACAATCTGCGCACACGCAACCTGCACAGCAGTCGGCACTGTCGTCAGACCGCCCGTATACGTCACCTCGGCCTCGGTATAGCGCATCCCCATCACGTTCCATGGGAAGCGAAATTCACCCGTGGGCAAGCTCACATACAGGGTTGTCGGATCCACATCTACCCACTGTCCCGGCAAAGCGAATGCAACCGCAAAGCCGGTCTGATATGCAAAGTCCCCATAGAAGTCATCTCCATATCCAGGTCGCGAGTACTGCGCTCGCACTGCATCCACGCTGATCAGCGGTCCATAGCTCAGCCGCACCGACTGCGCTCTCAGCGGAATTCGCATTCGCTCGGTATAGCTCGCCGACATCAGCGATGGTCGGCGGCAATAAGCCTCGATCATTGCGGAAGCCGTCGTCACCCACGCATCGGCCGTGTCCGCCGTCAGTCCAAACGCCACATAATCTGCTGGCAATAAATATCCCATTACTCTTCTCCCTCTTCACTCGCACCCACATCAGGGACGAAGCCGGAGCGCCCACCACGCTCCGGCCACCTTTCACTCGGTCACCACTTACGACTAGCGATCGACCAGCACCTGATAATGCGCATAGCTCGCACCCTTGACCACAACGGCACCAAACTTCACCGCTGCATACTGGCTAGCCAGCGAACCCTGCAGGCCAAGCTGGAACACCCTCGGATTCGGCTCGCCCAACCAGTGATACTCGATCAGGTCCTCAGTGACGATGTACGCCGGTAGCACAGCAGTACCCGATCCCGGTACACCCGTATACGGCAGTGTCCACTCAGGAATCAGGGGAATATCACCAGCCTGTGTGCTCAGTGTCTTCACCGTCAGGCCGCCCTCGATGGTCTTCGTGTTGAGGACTACATTGAACTCCGCCTTCATTTCGCGATCGATCAAGTCAAGCAGCACTGGATTCGCATAGATCGCAGTCGGCCGAACACCGAAGCTGCTGTTCGCCAGCATCTGTGCAATCGTCGACTTTAGGCCGTCCACGATGCTTTGTGCCGCTCCGATTGTCGTTGTGTTACCACCTGCCGCGATCTGTCCAACAGCGCCGAAGTACTGCGCAGTAGTCGGTGAGCTCAGACTGGTGTCCGTACCGTTCCACAGAGCGATATCATGCGTCCGCAGAATGCCATCCACAGTATCGGTCAGATCCTTCGCCTGCAGATACGAAAACTGGCTCTGCTGCTTGCCCAGTTCAAGATCGAACAGGTTGTAGTTGATCTGCGCCACCAGCGCCTTCAGGGGAACGCTGTGCTCGACGCGTGTGGGCTGCACAATCGATGGAACGATATTGCGCGGATCCACAAACGCTGCCGTCGCGGCCGCTGCCGGAATTGCCGTCTCCTCGAAGAACCGAGAAGGATGACCCGTTGCAGGAACCTGCTTGATGCGCTGTCCGAACACGCCACGGCGACGCACCAGGTCGAGAATCTCTGTCTGATAAATCGGTACTTCAATTGCACCAGGTCCGATGTAGTCCGCCGTTGCGCTGATCTCCGTAAACTTTGCGTTCATTCTGTTTCTCCTCGTATCTCTGTTAAGCAAACGGCGCAGCTCGGACCGTAGTCCTGCCGCGCCATGTTATTTCTGACTCACGATCATCTCGACCGAAGTATCCCGACGAACTAACCCAGCAAACCTGCGCGTCTCAGCTCGGACTTCACCGCAATCCGCTGCTCAATGCCCAGACTCGACAGCGCACCATCTAGTGCCGATGCCTCCATCGAGGAGCCGCTTGCACCCAAATCCAGCGTCACGCCCTGCTTTGCCAGCATAGATGCCATACCCACCGGCAACGTCTTGCGGCCCACCACCTGAGGAGCAGCCGATGCGGTCAGCTCACTGATCCTCGCCTCTGCCTCTGCAAGTCGCCGCTCCAGCTCTGCCTCACGAGCCGTCTCCACCGTAGCCACAATCCGGCCAACATGCTCCTCAGCCTCCGCAGCCAACGCAACCTGTCGCTCCACCAGCCGCGAAGCCGCCTGCTCCAGTGCTTCCGCCACAGCTTCAAGACGCTCTGTCGCTTCCATCAAATCCACTACATTCCGATCTTCCATTGCCTATCCTCCATCTTTCTCACGTCCATCTAAACGCCCTGCTTCCCCACAGCCACCCGTGTCGGCCGATGGTCGGTCCTTCGACACACACGAAACGATGTGCCGCGATACGCCGCCTTCTCACGCAGCAGAATCGCCGCGCCCGTAAACGTCGCCCGCGTCAACCGCCACACCACATCGCGCATATCCGCGACATGCGCATCTGCCAACTCGTAGCTCATCCCCATTGCGCTGGCGGCTCCGGCTGTAACTCCGCCAACCTTCTCTTCCATCTCTGGAAAATCCCGCGCAAACAGAAAGCCACTCACCAGCAGCTTGCTTCCGTCCAGGTGAGCCGACGTGATAATGCCGCACTTCTGCCGCGCGTCATGTCCATCCCACCCAGCCTTGTAGTCCACCGCCATACCCAGCAAACTCGGCAGTGCCGTCTCCGCTGCCTCCTTCGTGAGCATCACCCGATGGCCGCGAGCTCCGCTCGGTGCCTTATCGCTGGCCACATCGACCAACGTCAAGCAGCCCTCAAACGGCAATCGATTCGGATGTCCCGCAACCTCCGGAAAATCCACCGCCATCGCCCGCAGCTCGCGTCCACTACAACGTGGCCGCACCACTCGACGCAACTGCATTGCTCTCTCCACACGTCCTCCTCTTCGCTTTCCTTCAGTCAAGCCTCAGCGTGCATTCATCACACGCCTTGCGGCTCAACCAACGGACTCGCTAACTCTGCCGGTGCCAGGCCTCGCAGCGCCCGCACCTCGGCCACCGACAGAACTCCTGCAGCCAGCAGCTTCGTCTGGATCTCCATCTCGACCGTCTCATCCCGGCTCTCGAGATCGCTCCATACAAACCGCAGATCGCCCCAACCCAGGCGTTTCACAATCACATCCCGCGTCAGGTGGTCAGCAATTAACTTGGCCAGTGGAACAATCGCATTCTGGAAGGCCTCGTCCGCCAGCTCGCCAGCAGTAGAGCGGTTTACACTCTGTGATACGCCCAGCATCATCGCCGGCAGATCAAAGGCATTCGCAATCATCGTCAGCAGAAACTGCTGCCACTCCAGCCGCAGATCCGCATCCGTACCAGCCGCAAACTTCAGCACCTCGGGCTTCTGCTCCGAGCTCAGCACAGGTACCCGTCCCGACCCCTCCACCTCATCCTGCCACCAGCGAATCAGTCGTTCATGCTGCTCCGGAGTCCGCTCATTCAGCCACAGCGCATACTGCACCACGCTGTTCGAAGCCAGCCTTGCAGCATACCGGTGAGCCTGCAAAAAGTGCGAGATCGATTCAAACGCAACCTCCACCTTCCCCAATCCAAACGGAGTATGACTGCGAGGGTTCAACCGCACATACATTAGCTCGTCATCGCGCAGCGGCAGCAGCGCCTCCTTGCCAAGTTTGCCTGTCACCTGTGCATACCGCGGATCACTCGGATTGCCCTTCCAGTTCGCGTTCACCTGGATCGACGCACCATCCACCGGATAGAGCCGCACCGGCAACTCACTATCGCCCGTATCGATCTCCGCCGCGCCAAAGCCTCCCACCAGCGTGTCCTCGATCACCTGCTCGATCATCGTCCGAAAGCTGTCGCTCTCATTCGGCATCTCGAACGCCCGCGTAAGCGCCTCCGCTCTTTTGCCGCGATCGCCCGTCAGGTCCTCACCCGCACTCTGCCGCACCTCAATCCGCCAATCCATGCAAGCGATCCTGTCCTTGATACAGTTGATCGCCCGCCGCGCTGTAGGCGTCTCCGCAAACCGTCGCAGATTCGCCGCCGTTGGCTTGGGCAGCGCATTCTGTATGCCTGTCGTCCGAAACGGCGCGAAGATGGAGTTCATTCCCAGCGGTGTCACCGTTGTCTTCCGCTCGCCAACGTTCACCACCGAAGGATCCACTCCACTCGCTTCCACTCCAGCAGCCCGCTTCCATATCTCTTTCACTGACGTTCCCAAACCCATTCCAACCTCCTCCTCAAATACAAAAGGCGTAGCCATTTGGCCACGCCCTCTCAACTCCGTCATTCCTGTTCCCTACAGCTCTAAACTCTCAGCTCCAGCCGTGCCGTCTCCGCCACGCGTCCCAGATCAGTAACCGTCAACACCCGAATCGCCTCCTGCTCCATAATGCTCACGCCAAACCCATACTGCTCCTGGTCCGCAATGGCACTAATCGTCTCCACCACGGCCGTCAACTCCAAGTCCACTCCCTCGCTGCGCATCACACCCCTGCGAAGAGCCTCTACCGAGTACGCAATCCCCTTCGCCGCCTCCACATCATTCTCTAGCGACACCGCATGAAACATCCGCACCTTGCCATTGCGATACCCGCAGTCAATCTTCAGCGGATCACCCACCTGCGTATACTGCGCCGCGGCAATCTTCTTTCGCATCAGCTTCCAAACACCAGCGCGCTCAAACGTATCGCGCATGTTCGTCACAATCGCTCCGCGCCCACTCGCCTTCCGCCGCGTCGACGGCAGCTTCAGCGGTTCCACATACATCCGCAGCAGCTGCTCCATCTCCGCCGGCAGGCTCTCCGCCAGCGTCCCTCGCATCTCCGTCAACTGCACGCTGTTCGACAGCGAATCCTCCAGCGTCTCCAGCATCGGCTTCGCATTCACCCGCAGCTCAACCCCTGCCTGCAGCCGCAGCGCAATCTCTGCCTCCAGCAACTCCAGCAGCTCCACATCGGCGTCCGGATCCATGCACTTCACCCGGCTCCAGTCGCGAGTAAACTTCACCGTCGCGGAATCCTCCCGCCCGGCCTCGCGCAGCACCACGCCAATATTCGCAAACTCTCCCTTCACCACATCCGGCACATACCGGATGAGAGAAAATTCGCACTGCAGTCGCTCACGCACCCAACCCTCCAAAGTCTTTACGCCAACTCTACATTACAAAGTCTTCATGATTTGCCCTAACCTCAAAGTTACCCGGTACCACAATTCTCTTCACCGCTCCCCAGTTCGGGAATGGCTCCCGATTGGACACTCTAAACTGCTCGATCAACTCTCTTACCCGCGATCTTCGCTTCAACAGCATCTCCATCAGGCGCTCAATCACCGCAGTGTCGCCACCGTACCACTCCGGAGGAATCTCCTCCGCAATCTTCCACAACCCCTCCGCCGCGAACCCTTCCACCCGGTTCAGCCACGGCTCAAAGCTCTCCCATCCCCGTACCTTCGCATACACCTGGTTACGAGCAAACACTCCTCGCAGCGGAGCATCCGGAAACGTCCACTCCCCCGCGTTGAAGCAAAAACCCTGGTCAATAAACGTGGCCCGGTACTTCCTCTCTCGAGGCTTCCGTTCAAACACCGCCTGTCGTCCATTGCAGTTGCCCGTCCACTTGTCCAGCACCAGCATCCCTGCAAACTCCGCCAGATTTCTCACCTCATCCATCTGCGGCTCGGGCAGATAATCCACCACCTGCCCCGGCATCAGACCTCCCACAAACCTGCTCCCAAACTGCAACCCACTCGCACATCGTTCGCGAACACCACGCCCCAGATCGACCATCATCTCCGGGCTGTTCGCAATCAACCAGTCACTCACCTCAACCACATCGCTCTTCGGCACCGACAACCCAACCGCCTCGGCCATCCGCGTCGCAATCAGCTCATTCGCTAGCACCCTCAGATGCTGCGCATTATTCTTGAACTTCACCACCCACAGGTTGCCATCCGCACCCAGCATCAACTGGCTCTGCGCTCCACCCCGCATCCGACGAATCGCCTGCACCGCCGTCACTGCCAACGCGCGTACCCTCCACCATCACCTTATTCCATCTGCCCAACTTCCGTGCAACCTGGGCAGCATCTCTGCCCTCACCGCCTGCGCCACGGCCATCGCCATCACCAGGTCATCGTGCGAGCCATTCGCCGCTCCCGTCTTCCCTCGTTCCCGTCCCACAAACGTCCTGCACTCGCCCAGCAGCCGCTTGCTCTGGAAGATCTCCGGCCGCTCCTCCAGCAGCGTTTCCAGCCTCGCCGTCATCTCCGGCTTCGAAGCCGCAGTCGTCAGCCACCCCGCCTCGCTCCCCTGCCGGTACACCTTGGTATAGAGTTCGCTCGCCTCGATATACGCCAGCACCGCGGCTCCATGATTATTCCGCTCCACCGCAATCATCGCGTTGCCATACTCCCTCGCCAGCTCCACCGCCGCCTTCGCCAGCTCCCACGGCTTCAATCTCTCCTGCAACTCCGCGCACTGCAGCCCCGTCAGCCGATCAATCACCTGCACCGCCGCAAAGTCACCCTCCTCGCCTCCGCCCGCCGAGTCCACCGCAACCAGGTAGCTCCTCCCCTCCTTCGGAGGAAGCCAAACCAGCAACGCTCCCCCACGTCGAACCGACGCCACTGAACCCACCTCTAACATCTGCCGCTCAATCGCTTCCACATTGAAGAAGCAAGTACCCGTCGCCCGAAAACATGTCTCCGCATCTTCAGCAAACTCCTGCGACCGCAGCCCTCCGTAACTCCGCTCCAGCCCTCGCCGAAACCCGATCTGCTCTCCGCTCAATCCATACCGCTCCACCAGCGCCGACTCCACCTCCGTCATCGCAGCAGGCTCCACCCAAGCCCCCACATAAGCCGGCTCCAGCCACCACGGCAGAAAGTGCCGCACCATCGCATCCCCGTCTCCGCCTGCGTTCACCGCCGAGCACCACTCCTCATAGAACGCTCCATACGCTCCATTCGGCGTACTCTCCAGGACCAGTTCACCGCTCGGTGCCAGCGCCGCCCGTAGACCCGCCAGCGTCATCGCCGCATCTCCCGGCCACCGGCTCACCTCGCTGCAATGCAGATTCTGCAAGCTCATCCCGCGTCCTGCTCCTATATCGCAAGCACTCGCCACCCGGTACTCGCTATCCAGCTCCGGAAACACCATCTGTCCCGCATTCGCCCTGCTCCGCACCAGCGGCCCTCTGCGAAGATCCTCCGGCAGCTCTTCCCACATCCGCTGCACGATGCGGAAGATCCCCTCCGCCGCCTCCCGCGTATGCGCCACCTGCAGCGTCAGCGTTCCCGGCCTGGTGATCGTACGAAGAAAAAACCTCCCCGCCACCCAGGTCGTCACGCCCATCTGCCGAGCCTTCAGCACAATGTTCTGCCGTCCCCGCCGCTCTTCAAATCTCCTCTGTGCCGCATTCGCGACAAGTGGCTTCAGGCGACCCTCCCGATCACGTACCCGAAGCCACGCCTCCGCTTCCCTTATCACCCTCTCAGGACCGCGCTCCATCGCCCGGCCCAGTACCTTCAGCGCGCTAGTCTCCTCCACGTCTCATCCCCACCTCTGCTCATCGAGCCTTGCAGTCTCCTGCCGCGCCCTTCAGGCTGGACTTCTCCCCGCTCCCGGACAGCTTACTGCGCCCTTACCTGCCCCACCGGAACAGGGTTTTCCAAGCTGTTCAGCATCCACTGGTACACCGGAGAGGGCCCACCCGAACTCGCCGACGATGTTATGCCCGAGTAGATAATCGAGTACTGATTGCTGCACGTCGACGACGTGAATGTATCCGTCCACACGCCGCTCGGCTGCGTGACCGTATCCGTCCCGCACACCGTCGAAGGATAGGCTGTCAACGTAACGCCAGTCCCCGTCGGAGAGACCAGATTGAGTGTCGGAGCCGACGTACAGCCATACCCATAGGTGCTGAACACCGATGCACTGCTATAGCCCCCCCAGGTCGTGTGAATCCCGTTAGGAATACCCCCCGACGCCGACATGTACCCCGCCACATGGCAGTTCGCTCCTCCTCCTGTTGACGTGATTGCCGTTTCATTCGCGTACCCCGTTCCGCCGCTATAGCCAATCTGCACCCCTCCCTGGAACACCGGAGTAAGAATCATCATGGTCCCCAGCGAATCCCACGCCGTCCGACTATCGTTACCGTAGGTCACCGACGCCAGATACAGCGGGTCATTACTGGTTCGAGTCACCAGAACTCCCGGCCCGTTTGGAGCCGGACTCCCTTCCATCAGATAGGTCGGCATACCCCCCAGGTGCGCGATCACGTACTGCCCTTGAGTTGGGTAATACATCGTATTGTCACCCGTCACACTCGTAACACACGGCGTCGTCGCTGGGAGCGTGGGCAGAGTAGGGCCTGCGCCGCCGCACGTTGGCCCGCCCTCCAGATACATCGACCCTCCATTCGTCACGTTTTGCGCCCACAGTTGTGCTCCCGTCAGCGGCGATACGCTGTCCGCCGCACTGGTCATAAAGTCATACATCCCATACAGCAGGGTTGGAATCAGCAGCGTGATCGGCGTCGTCGGATGCGCCGCGAAGATCTTCCGGTACATGCTCGCCGTCGTCGGATACCCGGTATAGCTTTGCGGTGTCGATGCGTTATACGCCGTGATATTCGCCGGAACACAGAACGCCTGGGCTCCCGGGGCGATCGTATTTGAGTTCGAGGCCATCGACAGAGGAATATCCGCCAGCCCCGCCTGATCCAGCATCTGCCGAAAAATCGCCGCTCCCACACCCGAGTCCGACTCAATCGCGATCCCCAGCAAATTGATGTATCCCAACTGATGCAGTCGGATCGCCACCGAGATCGTCGTCGTCGAATCATAGTCGGCGCACACAATCTCGTTCACAATCACCGGAATATGCTGCGGAACCGCTGGAAAGATCCCCTGGTACATCTTCGTCAGATAGAACAGAGTCTGAATCTGCGAGGAAGTCAGCACTCCGGGAAACAGTGCAAACTCATCCACATTCGTCGCTGTCTGCGTACTGTCGGACTGGTCAATTCCGTTGTACGCTCCCGAGCTCACTCCTCCCGGTACCATCAGCGGCAGCGTAGTCGAGTTCATCGACGCCCCTCCCAGATGCACCGTAATTGTTGCCCCCGTCCCCGTCGGCGACGTCAGCACGATCGTCGGAAGCGACGTGCAACCGTAATTGTTCTGTCCCGCTGCTGAGTTGATCGTCGTCGGCACCCCGTTCACTGCCGTCATCGATCCCGCAACATGGCAATTCGGCCCTCCCCCCGTTACCGTAAAGGCTGTCGAGTTCGCGTAGCCCGTGCCTCCCGATACACTCTCCCACGTCGCTCCAAAGCCCGCACTGTAGGACTGCGACGATACCGCCGTCGGAGCATAGCTGCTGTTCAGTCCATTGACGTACAGTCCCAGCGAAGCTACGCACCCCGTGCACTGGCCACCCGCCCCCGAGGCCCCTACTCCATTGTTCGTTACAACAATGTCATAGTTATAGCCATTCGCTAAATCGTAGTTCGTGCAGATCGTGTCGCCAGCATTCTGGAACGGAGCCCCCGGCCCGTTCGCTCCATTGCGAGCAAAGCAAAGCTGATCAATTCCAGGGCCATTGCCCGGCCCCGTCAGCGTCAGCTTCCACCAGTTATTCAATGCGCTGGAACTGTCCCCTTTGCTCGCCAGCACCAGCGTCCCTGTCCGGTTCCAGTTCAAGCGATCGATATGCAACAACATCGTCCACGGATTCATCCAGTCAATCGCACCCAGCGTGTCATTGGGTGCGATGGCGAATCCGTTATAAGGAAAAGCCGCAGAGTAGTTCGCCGGATTTGTGTTGTCGAAACCCGGCTGCTGGGTCGCGACCGCGCCCGAAGTAACCACCGCTGCCTTCAACGCCACAACCAGCGCACCTCCGCCTGTACTGCCACTCGCCAGCGTGAAATTGAACCCATACGACCCAGGTGACTCCGCAAAGAAATAGCCGCCCGTCGTGTTGACCCCATCCCCTCCAACAAACGTGAAGGTCGGAGCCCCCGCGTACAAATGAACATAAGCTCCAGAGTTCCCAAAGCCTACAAGCATGTCATTATTCTGCGTTGTCGTGACCGAACCGCTGCTGATGGCCGACCCTGTCGTCGTAAACGCTCCCGAACCAACCCCATCCACAGGAGAGGACGCAGCCACTCCGCTGAACGCCTGCACAATCAGCAGCGGGTAGGATACCGCCGCACTCAGCGTCACCGTAATCGTATGCGACCCCGCCCCCACATTGGCGCACACATACGCCGCACCAAGGTTGGCTCCGCTGGCCCAGGAGCTACCCGGTACAGCCGTCGGCGTACATCCCGCCGAGTCGGCCACATTCGAGATCGTTCCCGCCCCCGTAGCAATTCCAATTACCAGCGCATTTCCTGCCGTCGCCGTCAGCGCACACGATACCGTTGCTGCCGACGACGGCTGCGACGTACACTGAGCCACATACGTCGGCCTTGCCGGTGCAACTCCCCCAAAGCTCACCCCCGACACGCTGTCCGCAAAGTTCACCGTGGCATCGTTATAGTTCAACAGCAGCGACGGATTCGCCATCTGCTCCTCCGCCGCATAGTTCGTCTGCGGATTCACATTCTGCCCAAACACCGCTGCACAGAAGAGGCACAGCACAATCAACACATCGATCACTTTCTTCATTACTGGCTCCTTCCCGTCACCAGGGTCACTCCCAGCAGATTCGCATTACCAGCAGCCGTATCCGATGCCGCCCGATAGATCCGGTATGTAACCAGCGAGCCCGGTGTCGTCGTTCCAGCCGCACACCCGTTCGTTCCCGGAGTCGCAACGCCCGGCAACACCGCCGTCGTCACTCCAGCTCCCGACGTCGAACTCACCGTCGCCGAAACCGCAACCGCTGTCCCAAACGCCGGAGCCCCCATCACCGAGCCATCGTTCACGCACGCCGTCTGCACATACCAGGTCACCGCTCCCGTTGTAGCCTGCGAGTAGAACTTGATGTACAAGTTCGTGCCCGTCCAGTACGGAGGCGTCGCTACCGTTGCCTCTGCATATTGCGGAAGCGCCGGCGCCGCATTGAACGCTAGGTACCCCAGCGAGCTACTCGCCGGTAACACGCACCCTGCCTGTGGCTGATTGTTGTTGTACCGTGTCAGCCCCGAAGCAAAGCTGGCCCCGCCATCACACACCGCCGCCGCATAATACTTGATCTCCGCCGGTGGAGTGGAGCTCCCCGTCGCAATCGTGCACGTTCCGCCCAGCACACAGGTCTGCCCATTCACCGTCGTCGCACTGTTGGCCAGCGCCGCGTTGGGAATCGCACTCGCCGTCACCGCAACCGTAGGAGTCGTCGTCGCGTTGGTCACCGTAGGCGTCAGCCAGCTCGGCCACGTTCCTGTCGCAACGCTGCTAACAGTGCCTGTCCCGCCCCCGAACGCCGGGCAGTTTGTTCCATCCTGCAGGCACGGTAAGATGCCGCCAACCGTCGATCCCGCGGCAAACTTGCTCGCTCCCGTCGTCGCCGTGATCGATGGCAAACTTAGATTCCCGGTAAGCGAGAACCCACCGTTCTGCGGGTTGAATCCAAAGGAACCTCCCAACGCGTCCGTAAAGATAAAGTAAGGCTTCGCATTCGTTGAGACCGGCTCCCCTCCCTGCACAAACAGAATCGATCCGTTATTCGCTGGTCGATACCCAAAGTAAAAATCATTCGCGTAAGACCCCTGTACATAAAACATCTCTTGCGCGACACCATTCGTCGTCTTGTTCAATGCCGCATACGCCCTGGTCAACTGCGCTGGCCCATTGTCAAACACCATCATCCCCTGCGATGCCCTGCTTCCATCGATCGGTGACGTTTGTCCGATATACAAATTGAATCCGGAGTTCTGAAACTCCGAGGTCGGCGCCCCCGCTACCGTATCCCCAGCCGCGAACGGAACCGTATTCGTCGCCAACTGCACATTGCCGGCAACTCCATTATTTGTCCCCGTAATGAATGCCGACGGATAAAACGTAATGCTCAGCGGAGGAGTGGAGACCGTCCCCAATGCAGTCGCCGTTTCATCCGCGCCCGTCTCTGCCCAGGTAATATTTGCCGCGGCCCCGGCACTGCCATCCTCGCTATTGGTCGCCACGGTGTACGTCCCATTCAAATCCGATGGACTCGCTCCCGTCACAACGATCGTTGACCCCACAGGAAAGTAAGTCACCTTCGGCCCCATCCCACTCAACTTCACCACGTTCCCTGCCCGCACCATCGAGTTGCCATAAGCCAGAACGCCGCTAAACGACAGCGGAGTCGACGGAAGAATGTTTCCCGTCCCCGCACCCACCCCGTTACAACTTCCACTCAGGCAGTTGCTGATAAATACCTGCGTCGGAGACGTAGCACCCACCACCGCATACGCAATCGGCCACGTCGTCGCCGCGTACGTTGCCACAATCGATTGCCCGCCCGGGCCACCCTGCATCACCAGCGCCGCGTCCCAGCTCGAATTCCACGCATAGCGAGTGTTGAACGTAATCGACTGCACTCCACCCGAAGCCGCACCAACAGCCACCACCGCCGCTTCCTCTTCAAACGGGCCCGATAGAAAAATATCCTGCCCCGCTACAAAATTCCCAGGACTCGCCGGAGACGTCCCCAGCGTCACATTGCACGTAGTCGCCGTATAGTTCTGCCACTGCCCACTTCCGTTGTTCGTACAAGAGCTCGGAATAAGATTGCCCCACGCCGTCGAAGGAGTGACCGTCCCCGAACCCAGCGTGTACGCCATCCCATTGAGCACCTCAGCCTCTCCTGCCAGCGTCGCCGTGCCCACGCTCTTCGACATGTCCAGCAGAATCCCTCCATCAGCAAACTGAGCATTCTGCACCGTCGTACAAAACCCATGACAGCTCATCGAATTCGTCGTCAACAGATTTGATCCCGTCACTCCTCCCGTCGCGATGACTCCCGTGAAGTAGCCAATCTGATTCGTCTGCGCGACCGTATGCGTCACCGCTTCATCCGACGATGCCACCGATCCTCCGAACGACGTCAGGTACGTGTAGTACGCCGCCGTATCCCCCTGCGCAAAATGGCTAAAGTCTCCCGCGTGCAGCTGCGATATCCCTCGCGTTGCCGACTCTTCTGTATCCGATTCGAGCGCACAGGTAGACCACCCATTCGCAGACGTTCCATTGTTCCCAAGATCAAACCCCGGCTGGAAGCAGTTCAACGAATTCGTAAACTGTGCATACCCCGCAACATTAGGATTCGCCGCCGTCGTCGCCGAAGTAATCGTCATCTGCGACGCGGTCCCCGCACCAGCGAAGGTCGTGTTCGCATACGTCCCCGCAATGCCAAAAGTCGTCCCTGTCGGCTGTGCCACCACCTGCGTCGCTCCTGGCAGCAGGCTCACCTTCTGTCCCATCCCCGCTGCCGTCGCAGCTACGTTCACGTCCACATAATGTTTGTCCGCGGCCTGGTTCGGGCTCACCGGATCCCCCGGCAGCACCAGCGGCCCCGTCATCGTTCCGCCCGCCGTCGGCACATAAATATTCGAGCTCAGCGAAGTCCCCGTCTGCACTGCCGCAATCGCGTTGTCCACATACTGCTTGGATACCGTCTGCATCGCCACACTGATCGGCAGCACCTGGCTCTTGATCGACGCCAGCGTCACCGCAGCGCCCCCCGTCACCGTCGCAGGAACCACCCAGTACTCCCGGCTCGTCGTTCCATCACTCAGGTGATACACCGCCGTGTAGTACGTCCCCATCGGCGTCGACCCCGCATTCGGTGCCAGCGCCACCGTCAGCAACCCTCCCGCACCGATCGTCGTCGACAACGTTCCCGACGGCACCGACTGCCCGGCCGCCGTCGTAAACGCGTTCCAGCTCACCAGCACCGTTCCGCTTGCCGGACTTCCATTCGCGCTGTAGATCGTGTCCTGGACAGTCGTCGTCGCCACCTGTGCCTCTGCCGAGTTCACCCATCCGGCCATCATCGCCACCAGTACCGCCAGCAGCATCAACCCTCGCCTTATTCCGCTCATTTTTCCTCCACGCTCAACCGCTGTCTCGCAACCCAACACCACGCACACCTCTTCCCCGCGACGCGCAGCCTAACCGGCTACGGCTATGCTCGCACTAGCAGGAGCGTTGATCGCAATCGGTGCGGCCGCAACAACACCCATCGCCGCCGCCGGGGCCACACTCGCCACAGGAGTAATCGCATTCAGAAACAGCCCATTCACCATCTGCGCCAGCTGAATAAAATCTGTGCTCCCAAAGTGCCCCACCGACACACCGCTGTTATGCGCAATCGCCAGGCCAATATTCAAATATCCAAGAATCATCTGCAGTTCATTCGTCTTCATACTGTTCTCCTCCGCCTTAGCGGCGCTTCTATACCCTTCAAACTCGATCCCGTCCTTCGCCCGCTCCAGCGGCTCCTCCACTCCGACGCCCCCGCGTCGACTCGCTTCCACCGCCTCCACTCGCTCAATGCCCAACTCTTCGCCGCCCCCACGTTGCAACCATCTCCGTCCAACCGCTACCATCACCTTTAGTAACGAGCTCCGAAAGGCACCCATGGAATCCAATAGCAACTCCGCTCCTCGTCGTTCTGAAGACATCGCTCTCGACCTCCTCAAGTTCGTCTCCACCCACGCCAACCTCGGCAGCAAAGCTCCCTCCTCCACCGGCTTCGGACTTCCCTCCGCGCCCAAGTCTGAAGACCAGGTCGCCCAGATCTTCGAGCTCTACGCCCGCTGCCGCGAGGCCGTCGAAGCCCCACTCCCCGACTCCTCGGCAAAGAAGTAGCCGTGCCACCTCTTCGCGTAGCTGTCATCGGCGCCGGCGCCTTCGGGCGCAACCACCTCCGCGTCTACCGCGAGCTCGAACTAGCTCACCCCGAGCTCGTTCTCCTCACCGCTCTAGTCGAGCCCGACGCCGGTCGCCGCAACGCCTCCGCCGGCACCTACAACATCCCCACCTTCGCCACCCTCGCCGAGCTCCTCGACGCCAAACTCCACCTCGACGCCGCTTCCATCTGCGTCCCCACCATCCACCACGCCGCCGTCGCCGAGCAACTCCTTCTCACCGGCCTCGACCTCCTCATCGAGAAGCCCTTCGCCGCTACCCTCGCCGATGCCGACCGCATCCTCGAGCTCTCCACCACCCTCAACCGCATCGTCGCCATCGGTCATCTCGAGCGCTTCAACCCCGCCGTCACCGCCACCCTCGCCGAGCTCAACCACCCCATGTTCTTCGAGGCCCACCGCCTCAGCATCTTCACTCCGCGCTCCCTCGACGTCGACGTCGTCCTCGACCTCATGATCCACGACCTCGACATCGTCCTCTCCCTCACCAACTCCCCCGTCCGCGAAGTCCGCGCCGTCGGCCTTCCCGTCCTCTCCCGCAAGACCGACATCGCCAACGTCCGCGTCGAGTTCGAATCCGGCTGCGTCGCCAACTTCACCGCCAGCCGAGTCTCCACCGAGCAGGTCCGCAAGCTCCGTCTCTTCCAGCCCCACCAATATCTCTCGCTCGACTTCGCCCGCCAGGAACTCCTGACCATCAGCGTCGATCCAGCCGTCATCGCAGCCGCAATGGCAGCGACGGCCGCTGCAGGTTCGCCCCCGAGCCCTGCACCCACCCCGACCGCCGCCACGCATCCCACCGCACCCCACTCCGCTGCCCCCAACGAGCCGCCCCCGCTCGCTGCAGCCGTACACCCCACCGCCGGCCTCTCCCTCACCAAGGCCGACATCCCCAAAGGCGAACCCCTTCGCCTCGAGCTTGAAAACTTTCTCCACGCCGTGCAAACCCGCACGCAGCCCCGCGTCCCCGCCGAAGCAGGTCGCGCCGCCCTATCGCTCGCTCTCGCCATCAACGACCAGATCGCCGCCCACGCCCACCGCACCGGCCTGCTCTAAGCAACCTCGGCTCTAGTCCCCGCTTCGCAAGGGCGGCACTTCACTCCCGCCGTAACTCCGGCCTGCTCCACGCGGCTTTAGCCGCCGAAACGACCTGGCGCCTTTCAACTGTCTACCCTCTACTGTCTGCGCCCCGCGCCCCGCTACGGCATCTTCTGCACCACAGTCCCCGCCGGAATCTTCAGCTCGAACTGGTCTGCCTCGAACGCCTCGTTCAGCGTCAGCTTCGTCACATCGATCTTCAGCGAGTACTCATCCAGCGGCCTCCGAATCGTAATCACCATCGGAAACTGCTGCTCCCCAAACGCCTGGTACGCCTCATAGGTCGCCTGCGTCACCACCCGTCCGTTCTCGTCATAAATATCCTGCTGAAACGGCAGCATCGTCACGCGGCTGATGTGGACGACTCGCTCCACCTGCAGCACATTCCCGCTCTTCGTCTTCAACACATTCAGGTCGTAATCCGGCTCCGCGATCGCGTCCTTATGATGTGGATCCGGCTGAATAATCCGAGTCGACTCCGTCAGCGTCACAAACTCATCCGGCTTCACTCCCGGCACCAGCAGCGAATCCAGAAACACCGCCGGCCTCAGATTCTCCAGCCCGTTCTTCGAAGGCTTCGTCACCAGGTCGCTGCCCTGCATCCACACATTCCCATGCGACGACGCTCTCTTCAGCGTAAACGTCTCTCCATCGCTCACCATGTCCAGCGCGCTCGACCCAATCAGCGGAAGCTGCAGAATCACCCGCAGATACGCCGGCTTCTGCACAAAGATGTACCCCTTGAACGAGGTATATTCCTTGACCTTGCCTTCCTTCGATCCGCCCGTCGCCGCAACCACCAGCACCTGCGCATTCAACGTCTTCACCGCAGCGTCCCGGTCCGATACACCCTTCTCCACCTGCTCGACGCTCTCCGTCTGATACGCCTCCGGTGCCTGCGTCTTCAACACGGCGCGGGTCGTCGACAGGCAGCCGGTTAACCCGACTCCCATCGCCATGATCAGTATGGGCAGCACTCTCAAATGTCTCATCAGTCGCAGTTACTCAGTATATCGACTCCCGCCAGCCCCTTAACGATGCACTATCTCTCCGTCCCGCTCCCTCTACCTCGTCCGCTCAGTCCACCGGACGCCCCAGAACGCTTTCAACATGGCTCCAGATCGCGCCATACGTCGCAATCCACGGCTTACTCACGATCTCCACCGCCACCTGCCCCGCTCCCAGCGTCCAACTCAGCGTCACACCGTCCGCTGTCGCCCTCCCGCTCGGCTGCGTCAGGTCGATAGCAGGCCCCCCAGACGCCTTCACCTTTGCGGCGATGGCGGCTGGGTCCGGGATGCTGTAATGTTTTGTCTCGCTCATCCTAAGCCACCACCGGTACCGAACTCGCCACCGCCACCTTACTCGCCGGCACCGCATTCAACAGCGCCGTAAGCTCTGCATCGATGATCGACACATACTTCTCAATCGAGCTCAACGTCGCCGGATTGCTCACCTTCAGCGCCGCCAGCAGCTCCGGAAGCTGTGCCTGGATCCCGGCCAGCAGCGTCGGCAGACTCGTCGCCGCATTCGCACTCGACGTAACCGCAAACGCCGTCGCCAGGTCCGCCTTGATGTTCGAAATAATCCTGTTCGCCTCCGCCCCCAGCACCGGCCCGCCCCCTACCGCCACAATCGTCACCACGATCGGCCCCAGATACGTCAGAACTCCCTGCGCAATCGCAATCCACGACGGTGCTTCCCCAAACAGCTTCTTGAACGCGCCCTCTACCTTTGACGCGAACGACTCAATATCCCTGATAAACGTCCCAAAAATGCTCATGCCTGTCTCCTCCGGGAATCCCCGGCCTTCCTGCAAATCTCAACCTTGGTTCGACCACCCACATCGCCCTACTCCGCCCTACTCTCTGCTACTACTCCCCGCTACTTCCCGCCGCCGCTCCCTGCGCTTCCTTCCACGCCCGTTCCCGCTCGATCATCTCCCGCTCCATCTGCTCCAGGTGCTTCACCACTGAACCCTTCCTCCGCGACGGGCTCTTCCGCACCGGCTTCAGCAGCTCGTTCGCCAGCTTTACATGGGGGCAGCTCCCCTTCTTCGCCGCCTCCACAAATCCCTGCACAATCCCCTCAAACTCCCGCGCCAGCGTCCGCCTCATATGGCTCCGGCACTCCCCCGGCCGCATCGGCTTCACTTTCGCCACGCCAACAGCGACCTTCACCCCATCCACAGCCTCATCCTGCCCATTCCCTGCCATTGCCCCTCCAAAACAAAACGGGAGGCCCCAGTGGGGTCTCCCGTTTGCTCTACAAATATTTTGTCTACTTCTTAAGAATAGCAGGTTGGCTACACCCGCTATGCCAACTTTCTGGAACTTTTATTTGACTTAGAATGAAACACTTCGGGGAATCTCCTCGCCTCGACCCCCTTGACAGCTTTTCAGCGGTTCGAGCAGCCGAGCCTCCAGAAACATCTCCGTCAGCCGGTCCAGCGCCCGCCCATACTGCCGGATGCAGTTCCGCAGACTCAGCCCCAGCATCCCCGCAGCTTCGCCCTGCGTGTACTGCTGCAGCGCGATCCGCTTGATCAGCTGCTGGTCCATCACCTGCAACCTACCCAGCCGCTTCTCCACATCGAAGCAGAAGATCACAGCATCCTCAAAGCCATGCACCTTATAACTCGATATATTGCCCTGAAACAGCTCCCGCCCCAGCAGCGACGGTACCCGTCCCGCCTGCATCGACAGCCGCAGATACCGCCGCAACATCCCCTCCGTGTACTTGCGATAAAACGCCAGTTCCACCTTCGGTTCGCTGCTCTCAGCGGCTGCTGACTCCCGCACCGTCGCGGCATAACTCTCCGCAACCGCCCATACCCGTGGAAGATTCAACGCGTTGGATCGTCTCGCGACCACCCTCCCCGTACTTCCCTCGCGTATCTCCTGCTCATGCTCTACCGCTAGCACTCGCCGCGGAACCAGCATCAGCCCGGCTCCCTGCTCTCGCATACCCAGTTGCTTCTTCATCGAGCACCTCCCATGCACGCCGCTGTACTCACAGTGGTGCACCGCTGTACTCGACGACTCGACGCCAGCGGTGCCGGAAACTCCGACAACCACTGAGCGCATCCACGGCAGTAAACTCCATGCCCCATGGCGCGCAACCACAGCGCCCCACAGGCTTCACATACCTTCAAATCAACGCGGAAGTCCTTCATTTCTTTTTTCTCCAGGCACTACTCTCCCCGGCGAGCCTCGGTCATTTTTCAGCGGTCGGATGGGCTCGCTCAGTTGCTATTAGGTCTGCTCGCCCTCGGTCTTCGGTCTCCGTCGGAGTCCCGGCTGGTGGCATTACCTGCTGTTGTCGTCTTTCGCCGGACTCGGCCCTGGAAATGCCCGCCCGCCTCCTGCTTTCCCCTCGAAGTCTTTCGCCTCCCCCGCAGCTCCATTTCATGGGCTCCGGCAAAGAATCGCCTTCGTTCAAGTTCTGCGGTTATAGCGCCGAACCCTATTCCCGTCAACTTCTATTTTCAAAGAGAGCTAAATCGCTCTAACCACAATAACTACAATAAGTTGGGTGTATATTCCCAAAACTCTGTCTGTGGATATTCGCTAAATGTTCGCCTCTCAATAGGTTGCCCGCTTTTTGCCTAAATTTCATCCCCTTCCACCCCTATAACTTGCGTTCCTCCCACCCTCACCACAAGACGATTCCCCCGTCCGCCTCCTACCGTTTTGCCTCCGCGCGGTACGTCGCCACATTCGCGTTATGCTCCTCCAATGTCGCCGCAAACCGCGTCGCCCCCGCCGAATTCGCCACAAAATACAAATAATCCGTCCGCGCCGGCCGGAGCACCGCCTTCAGCGCTGCCACTCCCGGGTTACAGATCGGCCCCGGCGGCAGTCCCGCATGCACATACGTGTTGTACGCCGAGTCCGACTTCAGCTCGCTCTGGTGAATCACCCCCGTCCACGTCCCCCGCAGCAGCGACGCATAAATCACCGCCGGATCCGTCTGCAGCGGCATCCCCGCCGCCAGTCGGTTCTCAAACACGCTCGCTACCACCGGCCGCTCCGCGTCAATATGAACCTCCTTCTCCACCAGCGACGCCATCGTCACCGTCCGCTCCACCTCCCCGCGATGCATCCCCAGCCGCGTCACCTCCTGCCCAAACCGGTGCACCATCGCCGTCAGCATCTGCGCTGCCGTCTCATGACGCCCAAACTTGTACGTATCCGGAAACAGGTACCCCTCCAGCGACCTCGCTCCTCCCGTCGGAACCCATGCCTCAATCAGCTCCGTATGCTGCTCCTCCGCCAGCAGAAAATCCTCCCTCGAATCCAGTCCCGCCGCCGCCACCGCGCCCGCAATATCAAAGATGTTGAACCCCTCCGGAACCACCACCGTCACGGTATATACATCTCCCCTGCGCAGCCGGTCGTACACCTCCGCCATCGTCGCCGCGTGGTCGAACCGGTACTCCCCGGCCTTCAGCGTCCCCGCGCCCGGCCCTCGCACGCTCTTCCACACCGTCAAAGCGTCAAACGCCACCGCACTGCGAACGATCCCCGCCTTCTGCAACGCCCTCGCAATCCCCGCCGTCCCCGTCCCCGGAGCAATCTCCACAAACGTCTCCGCCCCCGGCCCAAACGGCACCAGCACAAAGAACCCCACCGCCACCGCCACCAAAACCGCCACCACCACCAAAGTCTTCAGCACCCTCACAAGCACCACCTCACCCAAGCATTCTAGTCATAACTCCCAACTGTCTACTGTCTACCTGTCCGCCCCTCTCCCCCGTACACTAACTCCGTGCCCCATCCCCGCATCCTCGCGCTCGACGTCGGCGACCGCCGCATCGGCCTCGCCATCACCGACCCCCTCGGTCTCACCGCACAGCCTCTCTTCACCCTCCACCGCGCCAGCCCCAAACCAAATATAAGAGCCGACCTCAAGTCCATCGCCCGCTTCATCCGCCAGCACAAAGTCGAAGCCCTCCTCGTCGGCAACCCCCTCCACGCCGACGGCACGCCCAGCCCCCAGGCCGCCAAAGCCCAGGCCTTCGCCCAGGCCCTCCACGAAGCCTACCCCACCCTCCCCCTCCATCTCCTCGACGAGCGCCTCACCACTCACGACGCCCACGCCCTCCTCGACGCCTCCGGCAACTTCCCCCGCTTCGCCTCCGGCTCCAACGCCCGTTCCACCCGCCTCGACCGCACCGACATCATCGACCAGGTAGCCGCCACCCTCCTCCTCCAGAGCTTCCTCTCCGCCTCCAGCCCCACTCTTCTCCCCGATCCTGACGCCTCGTAGCCAAACTCCTCGTCTACCATTTCGTATAATCGACTTTTAACTCCCCTGCCCTGCCGACTTACGGCATGGCCAGCAAAGCAGACCCAAGCATGGAAGACATCAAAAAAGCCCTCGAAGAGCAGATCAAAGCCCTCGAATACGAGCTCACCACCGAACTCCCCGCCGAGATCAAGAAAGCCGTCGCCCTCGGCGATCTCTCCGAAAACGCCGAGTATCACTCCGCCAAACAGCGCCAGGAGTTCGTCAACGCCCGCCTCGGCCAGCTCAAAAAGCGCATGGGCGAGCTCGCCATGGTCAACCTCGACAACATCCCCCGCGACAAAGTCGGCTTTGGCTCCACCGTCGTCGTCTTCGACTCCACCAAGGAAGAGCACATCACCTACAAGCTCGTCACCAGCGAAGAATCCGACGTCACCAAGGGCCTCATCTCCACCACCTCCCCCATTGGCCGAGCCCTCCTCAGCAAAGAAATCGGAGACACCGCCACCGTGATCACCCCCAACGGCAAGCGTGAACTCGAAGTCCTCAAACTCACCACCATCCACGAAACCATCAAAGTCACCACCCTCAAGGTCCCCGAGTAGCCTCACCCGCACCTCCCACTCCGTCCTCTCGACCGCAGGCGCGCCTCCTTTTGCGCGCCGCCGTCAGGAGTCCCCTGTGCCGTTGCCTTTGCTTTTGCCTTTGCCTTTGCTTTTGCTTTTGCCTTTGCCTTTGCCTTTGCTTTTCTGGCTGTCATCCCGCAGGGATCTGCTTCTTCTGTTGCCCTTGCACTTGCCTTTCTATCTGTCATTCCGAGGCGCAGCCGGGGAACCCGCTTCTCGCGAGCGAAGCAAGCACCCGTTCTCCAGCGCGCCCTCTAAATCCCCGTCATCTCCACCACCGCAGCACTCCGTCACAAGCACTAGCCCCCCGCAGCCCCACATCCGCGATAAACTGATAGGACGCAATGACCTGGACACGTGCCTTCGGCAACGGCAGCGGCTGGCTGCTACAAAAGATCGTCAACGGTCTCGCCCTCTCGCGCATCTCCCCCAACACCCTCACCTTCATCGGCCTCATCATCAACGTCGTCGCCGCCTTCTTCTTCGGCTACGCCCGCGCCAACAACTACGTCCGCATGTTCCTCTACGCCGGCCTCGTCATCATCGGTGCAGGCCTATTCGACATGGTCGACGGCCGAGTCGCCCGCCAGACCAACCAGGTCTCCGTCTTTGGCGCCTTCTTCGATTCCGTCCTCGACCGCTACTCCGACGTCGCCCTCTTCTTCGGCCTGCTCGTCTTCTACGCCCGAGGCAACCGCTTCTTCTATGTCTTCCTCGTAGCCTTCGTCATGACCGCCTCGCTCATGGTCAGCTACACCAGAGCCCGAGCCGAAGCCCTCATCGGCTCCTGCAAAGTCGGCTTCATGGAGCGCCCCGAGCGCATCGTCCTCGTCATCCTCGGAGCCCTCTTCGAGCGCTGGGACGCCATGGCCCCCGCCCTCTGGATCCTCGCCATCATGGCCACCCTCACCGTCATCCACCGCATCCGCTACACCTACCTAGAAACCGAACGCCGCAAACTCCAGCTCTCTCCCAAATGAGTTCAAACCCCAGCACCAGGCCGCAACCCGTCCTCCTCATCCACGGCGGAGCCTGGGCCATGCCCGACGACGCCGTAGCCGCCCACGAGCGAGGCATCGCCGCCGCCCTCGCCGCCGGCTGGTCCGCCCTCTCCCGCGGCGGCACCGCCGTCGATGCCGTCGAAGCCGCCGTCACCATCATGGAAGACGACGACACCTTCGACGCCGGCCGCGGCTCTTTCCTCACCCGCGACGGCCGCGTCCAGCTCGACGCCCTCCTCATGAACGGCTCCGACCTCCGCACCGGAGGAGTCGCCTGCGTCGAACGTCTCCGCAACCCCATCCAGGCCGCCCGCCTCGTCCTCGAAAAATCCCCCCACGTCTATTTCGTCGGCACCGGAGCCGAGCGCTTCGCCACCCAGCACGGCATGCGACTCATCGACAACACCGAACTCATCGTCCCCCGCGAGCGCAACCGCCTCATGGCCTTCCAGCGAGCCGAAGCCGCCGGCGCACCCGACACCACCTTCTCCGGCAACTCCGAATTCACCAACCCCACCGCCCCCGTCATCTCGACCGAAGCGCAGTCGGCGTCCCCGGCGGACGTTCTTCGTCCGATGGGGTGGGAGCGCAGTGGAGAGACCTCTGTATTCCCCGCCGCCAATAGTCCCACAAGCTCATCCCACCTCAGCTCTGTCCGCCTTGAAGGGGACGGGCTTCAGCCCGTCCATTCAGCCCCCAAAGCAGCAGGGGCTTTAGCCCCGGAGGGAGCGCTCGCCCAGACCGCCCTCGACGCCGAAGCCCTCCGCACCCTCCCCGACGAGCTCCGCATCGAAGACCCCACCCTCCACTCCCACGACACCGTAGGAGCGGTCGCCCTCGACCAATACGGCAACATCGCCGCGGGCACCTCCACCGGAGGAACCCTCAGCAAAGCCCCCGGCCGCGTAGGCGACAGCTCCCTCATCGGCTGCGGCTGCTACGCCGACAACCTCTCTGCCGCGGTCTCCCTCACCGGCTGGGGAGAGCCCATCATGAAACTCGTCCTCGGCAAGTGGGCGGTCGACCGCGTAGCCGCAGGAGCCACCCCGCAAGACGCCGCCTCCGAAGCCATCGCCTACCTCTACAACCGCCTCGGAGGCCACGGAGGCATCATCCTCCTCGGCCCCGACGGCCAGATCGGCATAGCCCACAACACCCCCCGCATGGCCTGGGGCATCGCCACCGCCGCCGGCCACCAACTAGGCATCACCCGCAACCCCTGACAAACGCGCCTGCTCCTGCTTTTGCTAAACGCTAAAAGCCAATCCCCACATCATCCAACTCCCATGCCCCCCGAACCCCTCCCCGAGCCCGACTCCCCCCACCCACCCCTCACCCCCGAGCAGGCCGACAAGCTCCCCCACATCCATCGCCTGCTCCTCGGCTACTACGGCCAGCCCAAGCCCCACACTCCCACCGACCCCCTCACCCAGCTCATCTATTCCATCCTCGCCTCCCGCACCAAGACCCTCGCCGCCCAGCAAGTCCTCCGCGACCTCGAGCGCACCCTCCACGCCGGCCCCAACAACTGGGAGCCCCTCCGCGACGTCTCCCTCCCCGACCTCGAGCGAGCCCTCGCCATCGTCACCTTCCCCGAGCAGAAGGCTCCGCGACTCAAAGCCCTCCTCGAACAAATCACCGCCCGCGTCGGCTCTCTCACCCTCGACTTCCTCGCCAGGTACCGCACCGAAAAAATCCGCGACTGGCTCGAGCAATTCGAAGGCATCGGCCCACAAATCTCCGCCGCTGTCGTCAACTTCAGCACCCTCCGCCGCCGCGCCCTCTCCATCGACGCCAACCACCTCCGCGTCATCCAGCGCCTCTGCGTCGTCCCCCGCGCCGACGCCGCCACCACCGAATCCCGCCTCATGCGCCTCGTCCCCGAAACCTGGGACGCCGCCCTCCTCGACGACCACCACACCCTCATCCAGCTCCACGCCCACACCCTCTGCACCTTCGCCCACCCCAAATGCGCCCCCTGCCCCCTGCTCAAAATCTGCCCCTCTGGCCAGCGCAACCTCGCCGAACTCCATCTCACCAGCACGTAGAGAATCTCTCCAGCGGGTACCAGCCAAGGCACCCTTGCCGCTGCTTGTTCTCATGTCCTCAGGCCCCAGCGTGCAGCTTCCCGACGCGCTCTTCTTTGCGTTCGTTCCTTCCAGCTCTGCGCGCCAAGCATCTAAACTAATCCATGATGGATCTCCAGAACCTCACCGACCACTTCGCCATCCCCGGCGTCCTCGCCTTCTCCCAAAATGAGAACGGCCTCCTCCGCGCCTCCATCACCACGCCCGCCTGCACCGCCGAGCTCTACCTCCAGGGCGCTCACCTCACCCAATGGCAGCCCGCCGACCAGCAGCCCGTCCTCTTCCTCTCGGAGCGCTCCGCCTTCACCCCCGGCAAGGCCATCCGCGGAGGTATCCCCCTCATCTTTCCTTGGTTCGGAGGCCGCACCGCCACCCCCGAAAACCAGCGCACTGACGGCCCCTCCCACGGCTTCGCCCGCACCAGCGACTGGACCCTCGCCTTCGCCGCCCTCGCCGGAGACGACCTACACCTCACCCTCACCCTCTCGCCCAACGACGCCACCCGGGCCCTCGGCTACGACCACTTCCAGCTCGTCTACCAGCTCACCCTCGGCGCCGAGCTCCGCCTCCAACTCACCGTCGCCAACCAGGCCACCACCCCCCTCACCTTCGAGGAAGCCTTCCACACCTACCTCTCCGTCGGCGACGCCCAGCAGATCTCCATCACCGGCCTCTCCGACACCGACTACCTCGACAAAACCGATGACCTCAAGCCCAAACACCAGACCGACACCCTCCTCAAGCTCACCCACGAAACTGACCGCCCCTACCTCAACACCATAGCCACCCTCAACCTCGACGACCCCATCCTCCACCGCCGCATCACCGTCTGCAAAGCCAATTCAAAGTCCACAGTCATCTGGAACCCCTGGTCCGAGCTCACCGCCAAACTCGCCGACATGGACCCCAACGGCTGGCTCACCATGACCTGCATCGAGACCGCCAACGTAGGCCCCAACGCCATCACCCTCGCCCCCGGCCAGCAGCACGCCATGGAAGCCCACCTCTTCGCCCAAACCTTCGCCCCCAACTTCACCCCTGAGTAACCCAACCCCAAGCCCCAATTCTTCGCCTTCGCCGCTGCCCTCACCCTTGCCGTTGCCTTTGCTCTTGCCCTTGCTTTTGCTTTTGCTTTTGCTTTTCTGGCTGTCATTCCCGCAGGGAATCTGCTTCTGCCCTCGCCCTTGCCGTTGCCGTTGCCTTTGCCCATGCTCTTGCTTTTCTTTCTGTCATTCCCGCAATGAATCTGCGCCCGTCCTTGCCTTTGCCTTTAGCTAGAAGCTAAAGGCTAGAAGCTAGTACCCACCACCCAATCCCCAATGACCCTCATCCTCGCCTCCGCCTCCCCCCGTCGCCGCGACCTCCTCCTCCAGGCCGGCCTCCGTTTCGACGTCCTGCCCGCCGACATCGACGAGTCGCTCCGCCCCAACGAATCTCCCACCAAATACGTCCAGCGTCTCGCCCTCGAGAAGGCCCGCGCCCTCCACGCCCTTCACCCCAGGGCCACCATTCTCGGCGCAGACACCACCGTCGTCCTCGACTCCAAAATCCTCAACAAACCCACCGACCTCGCCGACGCCGAGCGAATGCTCTACGCCCTCTCCTCCCGAGCCCACCAGGTCCACACCGGCATCGCCGTCCTCACCCCCACCTCCCGCCGCACCCACGTCGAGACCACCACCGTCTTCTTCTCCCCCATTCCCGACGAAGACCTGGCCCACTACCTCTCCACCGGCGACTCCCTCGACAAAGCCGGAGCCTACGGCATCCAGGGCTACGCCGCCCGCTGGATCCACCGCATCGAAGGCGACTTCTTCAACGTCATGGGCCTCCCCATCGCCGCCACCATCCGCCTCCTCCGCGAATCCAACGCCCTCTAACTAACCCGCCTGTCTCCCGGCTATCTCCCGCCGTCCCCACACGACCCGGGTTCGCAGCATCTCTGTTCAAACCTCCGCGATCATTCCAGCCAGCAGCGCCGTCCGCTCCACCAGATGCCCCACCACCACATGCTCATGCGCCGCATGAGCCCCCCCCCCCCCCGCACCCATCCCATCCAGCGTCGCGACTCCCATCGCCGCCGTAAAGTTCCCATCCGACCCCCCCCCGGTCGCGGCCTCCTCCAGCATCATCCCCATCTCCCCCGCCAACCTCTTCGCCAGCCGAAACAGCTTCACCGTCCCCGCCTTCCGCTCCATAGGAGGCCGATTAATCCCCCCCGACACCGTCAATCTGCAAGCCGAATCCGTCACCTTCAACCCCCGAAACATCTTCTCCACCCGCGCCGCATCCCCCGCCTTCGCAATCCGAATGTCCACCTCCGCCACGCACTCCGCGGCCACCACATTCGACCGCGTCCCCCCCGCAATCACCCCCACATTCACCGTCAACCCCCTGCTCAAATCCGTAAACCCCGACACCCTCTCCACCAGCCGAGCCATCTCCAGCACCGCCGAGTGCCCACTCCCAAAATCCACTCCAGCATGGGCCCCCACACCCTCCACCCGCAGCTCGAAGTGCCCCACACCCTTCCTCGCGGTCTTATAGGCCAGCCCCTGCGCAGGCTCCATCACCAACACCGCCTCACACTCCGCCGCCACCCGCTCCGTAATCCCCCGCGACACCGGACTCCCCACCTCCTCCTCGCTCACCAGCAGCAGCGTCACCGGCCGCAATAGCCCCAACTCCCTCACCGCCGCGATCGCCTCCAGCGCCATCACCACCCCGGCCTTCATATCCACCACCCCGGGCCCCCAAAGCTTCCCCTCGGCCTCCCGCCATGGCATCTTCGCCAGCGTCCCCATCGGCCAAACCGTATCCAGATGCCCCAGCAACAGCACCCTCCCCACTCCCCTCCGCGCCACCCCAAACGGAATCTCCAGAACATCCCCAAACCCCTTTTGCCGATGCCGCTTGACCTTCCCGCCGAGCTCCTCCGCCCACCCCACCACCAACTTCCCCGCCCGATCCACCGCAGCCTTATCCTCACTAGGCGACTCGACCTCCACCAACTCCCGCAGCCGCGCCCTCAGCCGCCCCTCCCCCGCCTCAACCACCCGAACCACATCCATCATTCGCATCCCAATACCCTACCGCCCCACCCCACCCACCGTCACCTCCGCTATTGCCTGATCCACCGGAGGGAGCAGGGGCCTTCAGGCCCCTGAATTCATCCGCCCAACGAAAAGGGGCTTCAGCCCCGGCCCCCAGCCACGCGAAGCCTCCCGCCCTCCGCGCAGCAGCTGTGGTAAATTTGCCACACTCCCCCCTCGAAATCTCGTTATACCCTTCCATTTGTCAGCCTCTGCGAGCGCCCAGCCTGTCCAACACTCCCCAATTCGAGCACACGATTCACGCCCCCCTCGACTTCCAGGGCATCGGCCTTCACTCCGGCGCCGCCGTCACCATGCGACTCATCCCCGCTCCCGCCGGCTCCGGCATCGTCTTCCGCCGCTCTGACCTCGACAACTTCGAGATCCCCGCGACGGGTCGCAATGTGGCGCGCGTCTCCTACGCCACCTCCCTCATGCGCCAGGGCGTACTCATCCAAACCACCGAGCACCTCCTCTCCGCTCTCATCGGCCTCGGCGTCGACAACATCATCGTCGAAATCGACAACCTCGAGGTCCCCATCCTCGACGGCAGCTCCCTCCCCTACGTCGCCGCCATCCTCGCCAACGGCCTCAAGCGCCAGCGCCGCAAGCGCGAGTACATCCGCATCCTCAAGCCCATCGAAGTCAAGGAAGCCTCGCCCCAGGGCGACAAGTTCATCGGCCTCTATCCCGGCGACGGATACTCCATCCACTACTCCATCGACTTCCCCGAGCCCATCGGCCACGACACCTTCACTGGCGACCTCGAAGCCGGAGCCTACGCCGACCTCATTGCCCCCGCCCGCACCTTCGGCTTCAAAGAAGACGAGGCCATGCTCCGCAACATGGGCCTCATCCGCGGCGTATCCGACGACTCCGCCATCATCGTCACCCGCTCCACTCCCACCCACACCGGCTCCGTCCAGAACGGCCCTCTCCGTTTCTCCGACGAGTTCGTCCGCCACAAAGTCCTCGACCTCATCGGCGACCTCGCCCTCGCCGGCCGCCGCATCTGGGGCCACGTCGTCGCCGAGCGAGCTGGCCACGCCATGCACACCGCCCTGGTCCAAAAGCTCCTCCGCGACCGCTCCACCTGGGAGCTAGCCCACCGCTTCGAGACCCCCACCAACTCCACCCACACCAGCTCCGAAGCCGAAGCCCCCGTCCTCGCCTTTCAAAACATTTGACCTCATCCAGACGCCTGTCATCCTGAGCGCAGCGCAGCGGAGTCGAAGGACCCCGAGAAACTCCGCCCCGCCCATACCGCACGCTCCTTTCAGCCACTACAGCCGGAATAATCCTCCATGACCGCCGCCATCGCCCTAGGCTCGAACCTCCCCTCCGCTTTCGGCCCTCCCGACGCCAACCTCCGCGAAGCCCTCCACCGCCTCGCCACCCTCGGCCGCGTCACCGCCGTCTCCAGCTTCCACGCCACCGACCCCGTAGGCTATCTCGATCAGCCGCAATTCCTCAACGCCGCCGCCCTCCTCGACACCACCCTCCCCCCACTCGACCTACTCCACAGCCTCCTGGCCATCGAGCACGCCATGGGCCGCGACCGCACCAATACCCCAGCCAAAGGCCCCCGCATCATCGACCTCGACCTCCTCCTCTACACCGACGACCACGCCGTCTCCCAACTCGTCACCACCCCCGAGCTCACCCTCCCCCACCCCTCCCTCCACGAGCGCCGCTTCGTCCTCGCCCCCCTGGCCGAAATCGCCCCCACCCTCCAGCACCCCACCCTCCACCGCACCATCGCCGACCTCCTCCAATCGCTACCCGCACATCCCTAAAACGGCAGCCGCGCCGTAAGAATCGTCGCGTGGTTATACGTATTGAAGTGCGTCAACGATATCTGCTCGCCCGCACCAAACGTCAAGCCCAACCGCCCCGGCCTTCCCGCCGCATCATGCGTCAGCGCGATCCTCCCAATCACAATCCCCGGAGTCGCATACGTCACACTCTTCCCGTCATTCGCCCCGCCCTTGAAGAAGCTCGAATTGAACTCCACCTCCGGCCAGAACAGCCGGGCCACGCCCCTCTTCGCCAACCGGTATTGAATCGTGTTGTTCCACGCAATCACATGCCCCAGCCCCTTCGTATTCGTCACCGGCAGCGATCCCCCCGCAGTCGACGTCAGCGCCAGCAGCCCAAACCCCTTCCCCACCGCCAGCGTCGGAGTCACCACCGCGCAGCACAACCCGTTCGCGTTCTTCCCCGTAGGAATCGACCCCGCCAGAAACACCGTCACAATCCCATTTCCATGCTCCTCGTTCCGCGCGAAGAACCTCTCCTTCGCCAGAAACGACACATCCCCAAACCCATCCGACTCGCCATTCGACCGATTAAGAAACGGCGGAACATTCACAATAATCTCCGTATGCTTCTCCGGAATAAACTCCAGCCCCTTCCCATTCCCATAGTTCCAGATCGCCTTCCCACTAGTCGTGTACTGATGCACAAAGTCCGTCCGCAACTCCTGCTCCAGCCGAGGAGTCACCGTCACCAGCGGAGTCACCCAATGCGGCTGCGCATCCTGCGTCGCCGTCACCCGAGCCTGGTACCTCCCAACGAACGTCTCCGCCCCCTTCACCCCACCCGCCTGTTGCGCTCCCGCACCCACAGCACCCACAATCAGGAGTACCGCAAACATACGTGCCCGCGCACGCACAACTCGCCCACATTCCAAAGCAACAACACAACTAGAAGTAGTTTTCATATCAATACGATTTTACATAACGATTTTTCGATGTCCCTCCCGAACACACTCCACCCCTAAAATCCTCATCAGGAGACCCACCCCATGCCCGACGCAGACATCCTGCTCAAACCCCGCGAAGCCGCCACCGCCCTCGGCGTCAGCTACCCCACCCTCAAGCAGTGGATCCTCGCCGGAACCCTCAAGACCATCAAGACTCCCGGAGGCCACCACCGCATCCCCCAGTCTTCCCTCACTCCACTCATGAAGTCCAAACCCACCACCACCCGCACCGCCTCACGCGAGCGTTTCCGCAACGTCAGCGGCCGCAATCAACTCGTCGGCACCATCGCCGAAGTAAAAATCAGCGGCCTCCTAGCCCAGGTCGTCCTCAAAATAGGAGACCAGTACATCACCTCGATCATCACCTCCGACGCCGCCCGCGAAATGCAGCTCCGCAAAGGCCAAACCGCCGGTGCCCTCATGAAAGCCACCGAAGTCATGATCGTCCGCGTCTAATCCACCCACCCACCGCATCAACTACCGAAGCCCCACCACCGCCCTTGCTCTTGCCTTAGCTGTTGCTTTTGCCGTTGCTCTTGTCCTTGCTCTTGCTCTTGCTCTTGCTCTTGTCTTTGCTGTTGCCCACTCTCGCACCCAGCGAAAATCCCGTCATCCTCGAGCGAAGCGAAGGACCACTGTATTGGCTCTTGCCTTTGCCTTTGCTTTTCTGGCTGTCATCCCGCAGGGATCTGCTTGTGCAGTTGCACCAGCTCTCACTCCCACCTACCTCAGCCCCACCACCACCGCTCGCCCCTCTCCATCGCGAAACTCCACCACCTTCTCACTCATCGACGTAGCCTTCGCCCCCTCGCTCCCCTTCAGCAGCGTCGCCACATCCGCATCCAGCAGGCACGCCACATACGCCATGCAATGAATCTCCGCCGGAGCTCCCACCCGCTCTCCATGCTGCACCAGCGTCACATACATCGGAACGTTATAGTTCGTCAGCAGCACCTCATTCGACGCGTTGATATACACCTGCGCGCCGCTCTCCTTCGCCCCATCCCGAGCCACACTCCCCAGCGGATCCCGCACATAAATCCTCTGCCGGTTCCACACCACAAACACCACCGCCACCACCAACACCAGCAAAATTACCTTCCTCAAATCACCCTCCCAACAACCACGAACTCCAATCCACAATTCAAAAACGTTGCGCCCCGCCAAGCCCTCGCCCTGCGTGCAGCAGCACCTACTGGAGAGCCTCGCCCCTGAAGCAAACCATCACCTGCTCCATCGCCACCGCAGGATGCACCGGCTTGGCCAGCGACGAAAAGTCATATCCCTCCGCTCTCGCATGCATCACCCCGCCATTCGTCTCGCAGCTCGAAAACAGCAGCACCTTGCATCCCGGAATCGCCTGCACCACCAGCATCGCCAGCTGCACTCCATCGATCCCGCGAATCCCGACATCGCTCACCAGCAGCTCTGGACTCACCGCCAGCGCCATCTCCAGCGCGCTCCGGCCATCATACGCCGTCCTCGCCGCAAACCCCGCCCTCCTCAGCAGCGTCGCCATACATTCCGCCACCACCACCTCATCATGCACCACCAGGATCATCCCCCGCCCTCGCCCCTCCGAGTGCATCAAATCCCCCCGAGGAACCTCGACCAGCGGTACTACCTCAACCCTCATCGCAACAACCATGGCCCTTACCTCTAGTCACACCCTAGGCCTCTCGGGTTGCCACGAGTTAACTCTTTTTTATCTCTTCTTTTCACGAATATTCTTCGCCTCCCCCCTCTCCGATCAAACCTCCTCCACGTCACGTCGCATCAAATCTTCCCATGCTTAGCGTCTCGATATCGCGTCATCAGTTTTGCTTCAACCCTATCTCATACGAAGGAGGCACCATGGAAGGAAGCGACAGTACCCCCCTCGACGGCATGCGTTTCAACTCCATCCTGCAAGCCGACGTCCCCAAAGGCCGCGAAGGCAAACACAAACGAATCATCACCCAGCTCCTCAGCGACATCGAGAAGCTCCAACAAGGCTCTGCCCTCAAAATCCCCCTCACAGATCTACCCGACACCAAAGAAAACATCCGCTCCGCCCTCAGCCGCGCCGCCTCCCAGGCCAAACTCGCCATCGCCACCTCCAGCAACGACCAGTTCCTCTTCGTCTGGAAGACCAACACGCCACGCTGATCCCGCACCACCCCCCAACAACCTGTGCCAACCCCTCGCCCATCCGCACAGAACCTTGTGCCCGGCCAGCGAAGCCTCTCGCCGTCAGCGCAGGACCCGCGCGTATGCTGTTGAGTGGAGACTTGCGTCGCCCGCACTCCTCGGCGCGTCCAAACTTATTTCTCTCGAAAGGCCTTCCATGAACATCGCCGCCAGCATCACCGACCTCATCGGCAACACGCCGCTCGTGCAGCTCAACCACGTCACCGCCGGCTGCACCGCCCGCGTCGTCCTCAAGCTCGAAAGCAACAACCCCGCCGCTAGCGTCAAAGACCGCATTGGCTTCGCCATGGTCGAAGCCGCCGAGCGAGACGGCAAAATTACCCCGGGCGTCACCACCCTCATCGAGCCCACCAGCGGCAACACCGGCATCGGCCTCGCCTTCGCCGCCGCCGTCAAAGGCTACCCCATCATCATCACCATGCCCGACACCATGTCCGTCGAGCGCCGCATCCTCCTCCTCGCCTTCGGTGCCAAAATCGTCCTCACCCCCGGAGCCAACGGCATGAAGGGTGCCATCGCCAAAGCCGAAGAGCTCCGCACCCAGACCCCCAACAGCCACATCCTCCAGCAATTCGACAACCCCGCCAACCCCAAGATCCACTTCGACACCACCGGCCCCGAAATCTGGAACGACACCGACGGCACCGCCGACATCCTCGTCGCCGGAGTCGGCACCGGCGGTACCCTCACCGGTGTCAGCCAGTACATGAAGTCCCGCAACCCCAGCTTCTGGACCGTCGCCGTCGAGCCCACCGACAGCCCCGTCCTCTCCGGAGGCAAGCCCGGCCCCCACAAAATCCAGGGCATCGGCGCCGGCTTCATCCCCTCTATCCTCGACACCAAACTCATCGACCAGGTCATCCAGGTCACCAACGACGAAGCCCTCACCATGGCCCGCCGCCTCCCCAAAGAGGAAGGCATCCTCATCGGCATCTCCTCCGGAGCCGCCGTCCACGCCGCCCTCCAGCTCGCCCACGACCCCAAAAACGCCGGCAAGCTCATCGTCGTCATCATCCCCAGCTCCGGCGAGCGCTACCTCTCCACCGTCCTCTTCGATGACCTCCGCCAGCAGGCCATCGCCACCCCAACCTCCCCCGTCACCCTCTAACCCCAACAGCGTTATCCCCGGCCCTCCACGCTCCAAACGGAACGGGAGGGCCGGGGACAATCTCCTCCGCGCAGTTCAACGTCTGCACATCAGAAGTGGTTCCGAATCACGACCTGCTCCGCGCTCAACTGCCCCGGCTTCGGCCACACGTCTCTCGTCTTCTTTCCAATCGCAACGATAAACGAGATCACATGGTCCGCCGGCAGGTGAATCAGCTCCGCCACCGCCTTGAAGTCGAACCCATCCATAGGACAGCTATCCAGCCCCAGGTCGCGAGCTGCCAGCATCAGCGTCTGTCCGGCAATCCCGCACGTCCGCATCGCCTCATCGCGCTGCACCTGCGGCTGGTCCCGGTAGTACCCATCGATCGCTGGCACCATCATGTCGCGCACGGCCTCCGGAGCATGCTCCCACACTTTGGCCGCGTATTTCTGCCAACTGCCCGTATCCGCGCACAGGATCACCAGCATCGACGCATCCGTGATCTGCGCCTGGTCCCACGCCACCGCGCGAATCTTCTTGCGCAGCTCCATATCCTCGACCACAACAAACCGCCAGTGCTGAAGGTTGAAGGCTGTAGGAGCCTGCATCGCGAGATCCAGCAGTTCAGCCTGCTGTTCGCCGGAAATCTTGTACTCGGGATCAAAACTCTTCACCGCACGACGAGTGCGGATTGCTTCTTGGACCTGCATCGTTTCTCCTTAATCCAAATCATGTAGCTGTGGAATGAACACGCCATCACCATGCCTAAGTCGTCATGACAAAGAACCTGACTCATCCCCATCATCAAACGAACTCATCTCAATCAATAGCTGATCCGGGATCCAAAGCCAATCACGGACCCGCCACCAGCCTGTGACCTCATAGCAGCCACCCTCTCCAGGACAGCTTGGCTAAGCGATGGCCTCACGTTGGATGTTCCTGCAGCGGCCAAAGTTTCTAGCCTCAAACAATCAACCCTCCGCACCGCCCGTCCCCCAAACTTCTGCCAAGTTCCGCCACCGACCACGCGCCACCGGGTACCCCACCTTCGCGACAGCCTCATCGTCGCTAAGGTGGGCCTGCGCAGGGCTCCACGCCGGGCACCCCCACCTCTCCACCGCACTTACATCCCGTCATCCTGAGCGAAGCCGGGTGCCCCATTCATGGCGCTTTTGCCATGGGTGGGGTTGCGAACGCCCCTCCCACCGCAAACCTCAAACGACGCCCCCACAACAACCTCTTCGCTTTAGACTCCCTCCTCCAACCGTCACGCCGCTTTGAAGGGGCGGGGCTTCAGCCCCGCCATCAACACCCCACCGTACCCGGGCTTCAGCCCCCGAGGTAACGCATCCACCCCCAACGAAACATCTCCCACCCAAACCACCCCCGCCTGTCTCCGCCCCAACCAAACACACGGTCCTCCTGAGAATTTCAAGGGCCAACGGCCCGACACATCACAGCCTAGGCCGCAGGCCTAGGTCCCCATCACCCAACCCCCAAAGGGCTGAAGGCCCGACCCATAAGTGCGCCCACCAATCCGCACTCACGCCCAGCAACGCGCCTCATCCGACCCTCCACCCACCACAACCCCGTCATCCTGAGCGCAGCCTCTCGCGCATTTGCGAGAGGCGCAGCCGAAGGACCCGCCACCAAGCCCGCACCACCCACACTCTTCCTCATTTCAAACCACAAATCCACCCCCTCTCTCCCCAAATCACAGCCAACAATCTGCGCGTCAAACCCACCCCCAAAGGGCCAACGGCCTGCCCCATCACAGCCTAGGCCGAAGGCCTAGGTCCCCGAACACTCCACCCCCAGAGGGCTGAAGGCCCGACACATAGGCGCGCCCAAACTCCAACCCAACCAGGTGCCCCCTTCATGGCGCTCTCTGCCATGGGTGGGGTGCGAACGCCCATGGCCTTGCATCTGACGACAACTTTTGCCAACTGGCCGAAACGCCGACTTTCAGACAAAGTCGGCGATCAAGTGACGATCAATCAACACAACGGCGTTTATCGTTAGTTGAAGAGGTTACGATGTACACCCCAATCGCCAACCGGGAGGATAATCCCGGCACGCTCAAAGCCTTCATGCGAGAGAATCCATTCTGCTCGCTCGTCACGATGACCAAAGCCGGGCTCATAGCAACACATCTTCCTACCGTTTTACGCGAGACCGGCGATGGATTCGGTGTTCTGCAAGGGCACGTGGCACGAGGCAACTCGCAGTGGCGCGAATTCTCGCCGGATGTCGAGGCCATGGCGATCTTTACCGGTCCACAGCACTACATCTCGGCAAACTGGTATCCGGGAAAACAGACGCACGGTGAAGAAGTTCCAACGTGGAACTATGTCGCTGTTCACGCTTACGGTCAATTGCGGTCCGTCGAAGACCCGCAATGGATCATCGACCACGTCAGTTCGTTGACGGACCAGGCGGAGATCATCTCGCCCGTTCCGTGGAAGGTTTCCGACGCACCACCGGAGTTCATCTTGAAGATGGCACGGGCGATCGTTGGTCTGGAGCTGGAAATCACCAGAGTTCAGGGGCGTTGGAAGGCCAGCCAGAATCGCGAAGAGAACGAGGCGGATTCCGTGATGACAGCGCTCGATCAACTCGGCACGCCCGCAAGCGCGGCTATGCGCGATCTAATCGATGAGCGACGTCCACGTCCAGGACGACCCAGCGGATCTACTTCGCGGTAGCTACGTAAACGCCCAAACCGATCATCCCTGCGCCCGACGCGGTTCGCTGCCTGCGCGTGAAGTTCGGATTGTCTCGCAGTTTGTGGGCGATGGCTCCTGCCAAGAAAGCCACGATCAGGTCGGCAAGCGTGTTCAACCCCACAGAGATGCTCCCAAGGACCAGAAACTGGAGAACAATGTGACCACGTGAAGCCGAGACGAACTGCGGGATGAACGAGAGGAAAAATAAGGCCGTCTTTGGATTCAGAACTTCCGTCCAGATACCTTGCAGGAAGTGTCCATTTAATCTGTCATTGCAGTATCTCAGACCAAAACAATGTTGCAGGCGTCGCCTGTACGTAGCGTCGGTATCGATAAGTCGGCTCATCGGAAGTCACCCCCCCCCACCCCCCGCGCTATCATCAACCCAGCCATGAACCTCTTCCAATCCATCCGCGAAGACATCCGCACCGTCCTCGAGCGCGATCCCGCCGCCACCTCCCGGCTCATGGTCATCCTCTGCTACCCCGGCCTCCACGCCGTCTGGGCCCACCACATCCAGCACTGGCTCTGGTGCCATAACTTCAAGCTCCTCGCCCGCCTCTGCTCCCAGGTCACCCGCTTCTACACCGGAATCGAAATCCATCCCGGTGCCCAGATCGGCCGCCGCCTCTTCATCGACCACGGCATGGGAGTCGTCATCGGCGAAACCGCCATCCTCGGCAACGACATTACCCTCTACCAGAACGTCACCCTCGGCGGCACCGGCAAAGCCTGCGGCAAACGCCACCCCACCCTCCGCGACGGCGTCTTCGTCGGCAACAACGCCAACATCCTCGGCAACATCATCATCGGCGAACGAGCCCGCGTCGGTGCCGGCTCCGTCGTCCTCCGCGACGTCCCACCCGACTCCACCGTCGTCGGCGTCCCCGCCCACATCGTCTACCAGCAGGGCAAGCGAGTCCTCATCACCGACCCCCGCGAAATCAACGACCCCCTCTCCGACATCCTCATCGCCCTCGGCGACGAACTCACCTCTCTCAAAACCCGAGTCGAGAGGCTAGACGGAGAACTCCAGCAAGCCGTCCGCCAGGAGCCCGCCCAGGCCCTCGTCTCCGAACAGCAGGAGAGCGCCCAGTACCGCTCCGAGCAGCTCGACCGCTCCGATTTCATGACCATGGGAGAGGGAATTTAGCCCCCGCAACCCCAACCTTCCCTCAGTCACGCCACTTGCAGCCCCAGCCACCCCGGAATCTGTTCAAAAACCCACACATTCACAGGCTTCCGTGTAATAGCGCACAATCCCCACCCTTAAATAGTCATGACCCACTCACCATGCGTATCGCTGGCGAGCGGGCCATTCTGAATTCAGTCTTCCCTGCTAACCCTCGGGTTATGAGGTACCTAAGGCTTCGAGGGAGTCGAGGACGATGCCGTTACTTCTGTCCGCGGCAACACACTCGCCGGCAAAGGTGGCGGCGGCACTACATGTGCCTCCCGATCCCTCTCCGCAGGAGCAGAAAGCGGCCAAACATATGGAGAATCAGCAACATCGCCGAACCCCATCCGAGGATATCGACCCACAGCCATCGCGCTGTGATCTACCCGGACATACACGTCCGTAGATTTACCCTTGTTTTTAGCCAGCAAACTATCCTTGCTGCTCAGCTCAAACGTGTGCCCACCCGCAACAAAGGTAAGCGTCTTTCCATCGAAGGCATTCGCTACCCTCTCCGCATCCGCAATCGGTGCCCGTGAAACTACAGCCGTTCCCATGCCAGGAACAAAGAAATAAAGGTAGCCGACACGCTGAATGTCATAGTTTAACTGGACTTTTGCGACCATTCCGTCGATCGTCAAAATTCCTTCACGCACCTGAGCTGTGATCAGGCGATCGGGCAAACCATCATGAAACCTTGCATTCGATGCAACAGTTGAGTTACTGGGGCTGGACGTTGTTGACATAGAAACAGGCGTTGCTCGCACCTGCTCCTGGCATGCAGCGGCCAATGGTAAAGCCGTAGCTAAGATCAACACTATAGAAACTCTGGGAGAAAAGTGATACATGGGTGCCTCCAAACCGACGTCTCGTCGTACGTCGACCTATTCATTACTATCCCACTATCTAAAAGACTTGTGGGCAAAATCATCGCAAAGATCAAACAACAATCTGTGTAAAAGTTGTAGATAAAAACAGGGGTATAATTCTACGGCCAAAATACTAGCCCTTGGATTCTACATAGTCAACCCTGAACTTCGGGCTGATTTCGGGTAGCGACTCGCTACTCCTATTGGCTCAGCAGGGCTAACTATGCATTGGGTGTATACCCCGTGAATCAATAGAAATTTGGCGTTGTACGAAGCAACTGCATTGATTGGTCACGAATCGGCCAAAATGGATGTGCGTCCCAAGACTGGAGCTTCGCTCCCTCACGGATACCGGCCTTCCGGGAGCGAGTGGAGTCATGAACTGGTCTCCATTACTCAGACGTGCCGTTGCGGTGAGAGGTTGTCTCGATGCCTGCACAAGGCATCTGTCAGCCGGGCTGGGATGTTCCCGGGGCCAATCGCGGTAACAATCTTCCAACACTCGCACCCAGCAACTCGATGCCGTGAAGCATACGAGCGTGAGGCAACGGGCCCCCACTCATCATGAGAGTGATCCGCGAGACGCCGCCGAGCACATCGCTAACGCGAACCATTTTCCTCGCGACGGTCTCTGGGTTGCCGACGAAGAGGGCTCCGTCCTCGGAACGCTGGGCATCGAAGGCCGCTCGGGTTGTCGGCGGCCAACCTCGCTCGCGGCCGATGCGGGTGAAGGTGGTGGAATAGGCTGGCCAGAGCACATCTGCGGCCTCTTGCGTCGTGTCGGCGAGGAAGCCGATGGCATGGACCGCTACGTCGAGGGCTTCGGGAGCGTGGCCCGCGCGACGACCGGCTTCGCGGTAAACATCAATCATGGGGCGGAAGCGATGCGGCTGGCCACCGATGATCGCGACGGTCAGAGGCAGTCCCAGAGCGCCCGCACGAGCGAAGGACTGTGGTGTTCCTCCGACGCCTATGCGGATGGGAAGGCGCGGCTGCAGCGGTCGCGGCCACACTCCTTGCCCAGTGAGCGATGGGCGGTGTTTGCCTTCCCAGCTGACCCTGGTCTGCTCGCGGAGCTCGAGCAGGAGGTCGAGTTTCTCGGCGAAGAGTTCGTCGTAGTGCCTGGTGTCGTAGCCGAAGAGCGGATAGGACTCGATGAAGGAGCCGCGACCCACGATGATCTCTGCACGCCCCTGCGAGATGAGGTCGAGCGTGGCGAAATCTTGGAAGACTCGGACGGGATCGTCGGAGCTGACCACCGTCACAGCTGACGTAAGGCGGATGTTCTGTGTGCGAGCGGCCGCCGCGGCGAGGAGCACTGCCGGCGACGAGGCGATGTACTCTTCGCGGTGATGTTCGCCGATGCCGTAGACATCGACTCCGACGCGATCGGCTAGCTCGATCTCCTCGAGCAAGTCGCGGACTCGCTCGGCGCCGAGTTCACCGGGCGAACGGCCTGAACCCACAATCGTCTCCACAAAGCTGTCAATGCCGATCTGCATGGTGGATTCGATGAGGGAGGGCAAGCGGAGGACTCAGGTGAGGCTGCAGCGATGCGGCGCGCATGTTCCAATAGAGATGAAAAGGAATCTCTGAACTATGCCTCTGAACTGCGGAATCGTCGGGCTGCCGAACGTCGGCAAGTCCACCATCTTCAACGCGCTTACGGCCTCGAAGGCTGCGGCTGCGAACTACCCGTTTTGCACGATTGATCCGAATGTCGGGATCGTGCCCGTTCCTGATGCGCGGATGGATCGCATCGTGACCATGGTGAAACCGAACTCGATCGTTCCGACGACCATGGAGTTTGTGGACATTGCCGGCATTGTGGAAGGCGCGAGCAAGGGCGAAGGCTTGGGCAACCAGTTTCTGAGCCACATCCGCCAGACAGACGCGATTCTGCATGTGGTTCGCTGCTTCTCTGATCCTGAAGTGATCCACGTTGCGGGTGGAGTGAACCCGCTGCATGACATCGACATCATCAATACGGAGCTGCTGCTGGCTGATCTCGACACAGTCGAGAAGCGCAGGAACAAGGCTGAAAAGGCGGCGAAGAGCAACTCGGCGACTGCGGCGCAGAAGTCGGAGTTGTCTACGATTGTGAAGCTCGCGGACGTGCTGAATGCGGGTAAGCCAGCGCGGACAGCGGAGCTTGCGGATGACGAGAAGCTGATTGCGCGAGACCTCTTTCTGATCACCATGAAGCCACAACTATATGTGGCAAATGTGGATGAGGACGGGATCATCGGCGGCAACGAATTTACGAAGCTGGTGGAGCAACGAGCCACCGAGGAAGGTAGTGAAGTGGTTCGCATCTGCGGCGCGATGGAGGCCGAGATCGCGCAACTGGAGCCTGCCGAGCGCGCTGAGTTCCTGGAGGCAGCTGGGCTGGAAGAGCCAGGGTTGAATCGGCTGATCCACTCGGCTTACAGGCTGCTGAATTTGATTACGTACTTCACGTCGGGCGTGCAGGAGGTTCGCGCGTGGACGATCAAGCGGGGAACCAAGGCTCCAGGAGCCGCAGGCGTGATTCACTCGGACTTCGAGCGTGGATTCATCAAGGCCGACTGCTATGCGTGTGAGGACCTGTTCCGGCTGGGCAGTGAGCAGGCGGTGAAGGAAGCTGGGCTGCTGCGGTCCGAGGGTAAGGAATACGTCGTGAAGGACGGTGACATTCTGTTCTTCAAATTCAATGTGTAGCTGGAGCAAGCTGAGGGGCGCAACATGGCACGGAAGAGACTTCGCGTAGGCGTTTTGTTTGGCGGCAAGAGCGGTGAGCACGAGATCTCGCTGCGTTCGGCACGCTCGATTTTGAAGGCGATCGACCGGAAGAAGTACGACGTGGTGGAGCTGGGAATCACCAAGGAGGGTCGCTGGCTGCAGAGTGGCGCGGCGCAGGGACTGCTGGGTGGCGAGACGGCCGATGCAGATTCTGGCAGGGAGAGTGGGCTGTCGATTGTGACCGCGGCTGCGGAGCCGGAGGCAGGCACTGGACTGGATGTGGTGTTCCCGGTGTTGCATGGGACGTTCGGCGAAGACGGAACCATTCAGGGGCTGTTTGAGCTGGCTGATATCGCGTACGTTGGATCGGGTGTTCTGGGCTCGGCTGCGGGCATGGATAAGGATGCAATGAAGCGGATGTTCTTTGCGGCTGGTCTGCCGTTGACTCCGCATGTGACGCTGCTGCGGAGCGAGTGGAGAGCTGATGCGAAGAAGGCTACTCGTTCGATTGAGAAGGCGCTGACGTATCCGGTGTTTGTGAAGCCTGCGAACCTTGGGAGTTCGGTGGGAATCAGCAAGGTGAAGTCGCGCAAGGACCTTGCAGCAGCGATGGATCTGGCTGCGAGCTTCGACCGGAAGCTTGTGATCGAGCAGGGAGTTGGTGGACCTGGAGTGAAACCTCGGGAGCTGGAGGTTGCGGTGCTTGGTAATGATGCTCCAGAGGCAAGCGTCGTCGGCGAGATTGTGCCGGCGAAGGAGTTCTACGACTACGAGGCGAAGTACGAGCTGAATGGCGCGGATGAGAGCGTCAGCATCATTCCTGCGAAGTTGTCGAAGGCGGAAGAGAAGAAGATTCGTGCGATGGCCATCGCTGCGTTCAAGGCTTGCGATTGCGCAGGGCTGGCGAGAGTGGACTTTCTGATGTCGCCTGCAAGTAAGGGCAAGCCCTCGGAGATTGTGCTGAACGAGGTGAATACGATGCCTGGCTTTACGTCGATCAGTATGTATCCGAAGCTGTGGGCAGCGAGCGGCGTGTCGTATACGAAGCTGATCGACAAGTTGATTGAGCTGGCGCTGGAACGGCACAGAGAGAAGCAACAGACGAGCTTTAGCCGCTGACCTCTACAACACGCGACTGTGGCGGTAGCCGGCGTCAGTCATCGCAGCGAGCAGCTGATCTACCTGTTCGCGCCCGCGTGTCTCCATGGTGATATCGATGGTCGTATCGCCAAGGTTCACACCGTAATACGCGCGGTTGTACAACGTATCCACAATGTTCACGCGATGCGCTGCGATCAGCGTTGTCAGTTCTGTCAGCGCACCAGGCTTATCGAGCAGGTGGATTCGCAGACGAATGAGACGGCCATCCTGCACCAAACCTCGCTCGATGATTCTGCTCAACAAGGTGACATCGATGTTGCCGCCGCAGACAAGGACCGCCGTTCGCGTCCCCTCGGCGAGGGAGGTGCGCTTCTGCAGGAGCGCGGCGAGGGCGGTTGCGCCAGCACCTTCGGCAAGCGTCTTCTCACGCTCCAGGAGCGTGAGAATCGCGCTTGCAATCTCGTCTTCATCGACCGTGACAATCTCGTCGACATACTTCTCGACGACCGGAAAGGTGACCTCACCGGCACGGCGCACGGCGATACCATCGGCGATGGTCGTCGCCGGCTCGAGGGTGACGGGATGATGTGCCGCGATCGCATCCTTCATGGAAGGCAAGCGAGACGTCTGCACACCGATCACACGCACGCTGGGCTTCATCTCCTTCACCGCACAGGCGATACCACCAATCAATCCGCCTCCGCCGATCGGCACTACGACAGCCTGAAGGTCGTCAATCTGCTCCAGCAGTTCGAGGCCAATAGTTCCTTGTCCAGCCATCACCAGTGGGTCGTCGAAGGGGTGGATAAACGTCATGCCCTGTTCCTCACACAGACGCGTCGCCTCGGTGCAAGCCTCATCGTAGTTGCCACCGTGCAGCACTACTTCTGCACCAAACCCACGCGTCGCTGTGACCTTCACGAGCGGTGTCGTCAGCGGCATCACAATCACGGCACGAATGCCTCGACGCGTCGCATGATACGCAACACCCTGTGCGTGGTTGCCTGCGCTGGCCGCAATCACGCCGCGCTTCGCCTGCTCTGCCGTGAGCATCGCAATCTTGTTGAGAGCGCCTCGCTCTTTGAAGCTGCCTGTCATCTGCAGGTTCTCAAGTTTCAGGAAGACGTTTTGCCCCGTCATCCGCGACAACATCTCCGATCGCGTGCACGGCGAACGATAGACCGAGCTCTCGATCCGAGCTCTTGCCGCGAGGATGTCCGATAGTGCCAACGTAGTTGTCATGGTGTCCATTGTGGTTATCGTAATCCTCTGGAGCGAGGTTCGCTGGAGCAGGAATCTGGATTGCTATTCTTTGTGGAGAAGGTTGCGCGATAGGCTTAACGCAGAGGTGTTGCTTGAGAAGACTCTGGGCCGCGTTGGTGTTGGGTGTGCTGTTGGTTGTGTGCGGACAAGCTCGCGCACAGGTGGGAATTTATGGGATGGCGAGCGGCGGATTTCTGTCGTCGGTGAATGCGCAGAGTGGGCCGCTGACGCTAACGTCGGCGAGCTTTTCGGCGTATGGCGGAACGTTTGGGGTGTATGACAACTACCGGCACTGGGGGCCGGTAAAGTTTGGTGGCGATGGACGATTTTTCATCCAGTCGAAGAGCAACAATACTCCTTTTGGAAATCAGCTTCGCGGCGGATTGGTAGGCGCACGGTTGGCGCTGTTCAGCCATGCGGTGCCGTTCTCGCCGTATATTCAAGCGGAGATTGGCGGCGTTGGGACGAACTACGGGACGCAATCGCAACGGTCGACGAGCTTTGCATACCAGGTGCAGGGTGGGTTGGACTATACGATCTTTCCTCTGGTGGACCTGCGGTTTGAGTATGGCGCGGGACAGATTGGGTCGCAGTTTTCGGGGACGCGGCAGGAGATGCAGCAGGTGGGCCTAGGCATCGTCGTCCGCATCAAGTAGGGTCCTGCGCGGACGGCGGGAGGCGCTTCGCGCGGCTTTGCGTGCGGGATGGCCTCCCGGGGAGAGCTGGGGTCGCTTTGATTTAGTCGAATTCTTCCTCGTTTTCGTCATCCGGTTCGTCGGCCTCGTGGCGGAGCCGGAACTCCTCGATGAAGCGCTGGGTGTCCTGGACCTGTTCGGGATCTTCGTCGGGGGAGAGGATATTTCCGGCGTCATCCTGGGTGATGTCGGATACGGCGTGGGACTCGTCATGGGAGAGGTTGCGGGCGTTGGCGGCGGCTATCTGCAGGGCATAGAGCATGGCGGCGGCTCGCTTGAGGTCGAGGCGATTTTGACCGAGGACCTTGATGACCATGGAGAGGGCGAGTTGGACGGCGTTGGCGTCTTCGAGCGGAGGGAATTGGAGGACGACGGGACCACGGGAGCCGGCATAGTACTCGGTCAGGAGAGGTTCGCGGCGGATTCGATCGAGTTCGTCATTTCCGATGTCGTGAAGGATGTTGCTGGTGCCGTCTTCAGGCGGATGGAGAGCTCGGAGGTGGGCTTTGGCGCTGGCGTGATGGAAGCAGAGAGGCTGGCCTCGCAGTGCGGCGGACTGGCAGCGGCGGCCGCTGGGACGGATGTGACGACAGTAGAGGGTAGACATGATTTCTCCTTGAGGGGGAGGGTACCCCCCCCTCCCCCCTGCTTTCACTTTTGCTTAGCGAAGTCGTTTGGAATGTTCGGCTTAGCTACGGAAAGCAGCTTTCAAACCGCTCATTCTAAATAGGTTACGCCCAAAATATTCATTCGATTGGAGTTATGAGGTGAAGAGGGAGGGCTGCCGGGGTGGTTGCCGACGTGCGGCCCATTCGACTTTGAGTGCAGATTCCGGTTCAGGTTCCGGAGGGCATCATGCTGACGTTCACTCCCTGGACCTTGCAGGTGTAGGGAGTGGGAGTGGAGCCGCTGTCCAACTGGAAGGCGCAGTGGAGGTAGTCGCTCTGGACTTTGGCGGTTGCAGGACGCGTGACGTTGACGGGGTAGACGACGCCGTTGAGCGAGAGGGAGACGTGGGTGAGGGTACCGGCTTGCCCTCGCAGGAAGATGGCTTCGACGACGTTCCATTCGCCGGGAGCGATGCTGACGGGGATGCTGGTGGGGATCCATTGGGAGGTGTTGTAGTCGAAGGTTCGCCAGAGTTTGCTTCCGGCGATGTCGGCTTGCCAGGCCATGTTGTAGATGTGGCTGCCGACGTTCTGCTGGAGTTCGAACTCGACGGCCTGAGAGGCGGCGAGGTCGGCGGCGGTGGGGAGCATGAACTGGAGTTGGTAACAGAAGTAGGTCATGGCGTCCCAGGCACCGGGGATGACGCGATACCAGTAGCCGTTGTTGTAGGCGTAGTTCCCCTGGGCGGAGAAGGTAGCGGGAGCGGCCGGGATGGCGGCTACGGCCGGAGTCTCAAGGGTTGCGGGGGTCATGAGAAAGGTTCCGTTGGGCTTGGTGGAGCCTCCGCCCGTGTCTCCGGTGTTGCTGGGCTGAATCCAGTCGGACTGGTGCTCGAAGGCGAGCAGGGTGGTGGCTGTGTTGGGCATGAAGATCTCCTGATTCTGGAGCAAAGGAAAAGGGCTGCAAGCGGCGATTGCCGGCCTGCAGCCCTTTAAGTTTTGTCTCTGCTTTAAGTCTAGCAAGTCGAGTGGGGTAACTATGCCAACTTTTGGAAAGATAATTCGCCAAGGTTGATAGGGGTTTTGGCGATTATGGAGGGGTTGAGGGGCTTGACAGTCCGGCGCGGACGGCGGGAGGGGGAGTAGGGGAATTCTGGCGCGGTGGCCGCTGCGACGGCTATCGCTCGACCCGATGCAAACTCACGGTGATGGCTGCGGGCATGTGGAAGGATGAATTCAGCGATGGATCGGATCCGTTGGGTGGAGGTCCAATGGCCGGTTGCGGGCCGGTAGGCACCTCAACTTGAGGCCTATGGAAGGGGGTTTCCACCTTTCGCTGGAGCTCGAGGCGGCCTTCCACTATCGTTCCAGAATAAGTGCTGTTGCCAGCCTTGAAGGAGACATTTTTGCCTTCCACTTTGCCGTCTTCAATGGGGGTAGGGGTTTCGCCTCCGCTGAAGAAGCCGCCTCCTCCTTCGACGGTTCCGGTAAGGTTGTTTCCCTCCTGATGCAGCGTGAAGACCATGGCTCCACTGCCTACGAGGAAGGCGACCATGCCCGTAGCAGCCTTCTCCGACGGCAAGGGGCGCCACAGACCGGTGATCCCTGTACCGGCAGGAACTTCGCGCCTCCACGCTTCCACTTGCGGACGGAGCGAAGCCTTCCTCGCTTCGATTGTCACGCTGGCTGATTCGAGGCCGGGCGAAGTAGCTCGAACGGTGAGGGGCCCTCTCGCTTTGGTGGACTGGACGATGGCAATGCAGAGGCCGGAGAAGGCCTTTCGCGATGTGCCTTTATCGGATTCCTGGTCGGTGGGGTCGCCGTTGCCAACGCCGATGAGTCGACCGCTGCCTGAGACTTTGAAGGACACCTCATTCCTGGTGATGGGAACGATGCGGTCATGGGCGTCGCGAACCTCGACCGCGAACATGGCAACATCTTCGCCATCGGCGTTGAGGGTCTGGCGGTCGGCTTTCATCACAAGCTTTGCGGCTGGGCCGGTGGTCTCCCGCTTATCGGTCATCGCCAGCTTGCCGTCCTTGTAGCCGCGAGCCTCGATCGCTCCAGGAGCATAGGTGACGTTCCAGGCCAGGTGCGAATTTTTTTTGATCTCCTTGGTGCCGAGGCTTTTGCCATTGAGCAGCAGCTCGACCTGGTCCAGGTTCGAGTAGACCCACACGGCAATTTCTTTACCCTCCATGCCGGGCCAGTTCCAATGAGGAAAGAGGTGGAGAACCTGCTGGGAGGTCCACCACGACTGGTAGTAGAAGAAGGAGTCCTTGGGGAAGCCGCAGGTATCGATGATGCCGTACTGGGAGCTGATGTTGGGCCACTCGTTGGGAGAGGGCTCGCCGCGGTAGTCAAAGCCTGTCCAGACGAAGCCTCCGGAGAGCCAGGGCTGGGCATCGCAGAAGCTCCACCAGCCTTCGGCCGAGGCGCGACCGGTTGTGGTGTAGGGATCATACGAACCGACGTAACCCTTTGCCGGGTCGGTAATGTAGATGCCGCGAGTGCCAACGGCGCTGACGGTCTCGGTGCCGATGACGGGTTTGCCGGGGTTGGCCTTATGGTAGGCCGCGGCACCGGGATCCATGTAGTTGTAGCCGATGACGTCGCATACGGCGAGACCACCGGTTCCGATGGCACCGGTGGGAGCGATGGAGACGGGCCGCGTGCCATCGAATTCGGTGGCTACGGCTTTCATCGCTTCGAGGATCAGCACGCCTCGCTCAGTGTTCGCGACGCGCTCCTCATTTCCCATAGACCACATAAAGACGCTGGGATGATTGCGGTCACGACGGACAAGGTCTCCGAACTCGCGAAGGCCTTCGGGATTGGAGGACATCATGCGCGTCTCATCGAAGACGAGCATACCGAGTTGATCGCAGGCATCGAGGAGCTCGGGAGTGGGAGGATTATGCGAGGTTCGCAGGGCGTTGCAGCCCATGTCCTGGAGCTTCTGGATGCGGTACGACTGTACGGCGTCGGGGAGCGCCACGCCAAGCCCGGCGTGGTCCTGATGATTGCAGGTCCCTTTTATCTTGACGGGCTCGCCGTTCAGAAAGAAGCCCTTGTCCGCGTCGAACTTGATGGAGCGAATGCCAAACGGAGTCTCGTAGCGATCCACCACCTCGTCTCCGGCACGGACCTCTGTTATGAGTTTGTATAGGTTTCTCTCCTCGAGAGACCACAGGAGAGGGTTGTTCACCACAAATTTCTGCTCGTAGGTGTGGTCATACCCCTTGGGGATGGAGGCAACAGCGGTGGCGACCTTTTCAACGGCCTTGCCCGAGGGGTCCAGCACGGTTGAGATAACGCGTGCACTCCGGGCGGACGTGTCCCGGTTACTGACCTCGGTTCGCACAGAGAGAGACGCCTTGCCAGACTCAACCTCGGCTGAGACGAATGTTCCCCACTGCTTCACATGAATGGGATGGGTCTTGACGAGCCATACGTGGCGGTAGATGCCTGCGCCTTCGTAAAACCAGCCGTCGCTAAGGGTCGCATCGACGCGAACGAGCAACACGTTCGCTCCGCCGGGATTGGCGAAGTCGGTTACATCGAAGCTGAAAGGATCGTATCCGCCGCTGTGGTTGCCGATGAAAAAGCCGTTGAGCACGACCATGGTTTCGCGGTAGGCTCCGTCGAATTCGAGCGTAAGCCGCTTGCCGGCGTCGTCTGCAGGAAGATCGAAGACGCGGCGATACCAGCCTACGCTGGTAGTGGGATAGGTGCGGCCGAGCGGGTAGTAGCCCTTGCTGGCAAGTGCGGGATCGTTGTGGAACGGCAGTTCGACGGCCCAATCATGAGGCAGATTCACAGGCTGCCAGGCACCATCGTCGTAGGCCAACGCTCCGGCGGGAAGGAAGTTTCCGGTCTTCTGGAAGTTGCCGGTCCTGCCCTGACCAAAATCGAAATCCCTGGTTGGATCGTCGGCGTTGCCGAGGTGGAAGCGCCAGTCGAAATCGAGGAGGAGGCGCTCGCGCCCGGCACCGGGAATGGCGGCTTCACGAGCTGCAGAGATAGGGAGTGGTTCAGAGTTTTGTCCTGCGATCTGGAGCGCGGAGCCCATGGGTCCCAGACCTTGGGCGGCGGCGATTCCGGCTGGCATCATGATACTTGTCTTCAATAAATCGCGGCGTGAAACCGTTTTCATTTTGCCTCCAGAAAAGCCATGGCGAGTTCGAACTCAGTACCGCGAATGAGTATAGCCCAAGAGCGCCACGACCCACACGCGTGCCACTCCGCCGGGCTCTGGTCAGTCCGGGAGGACATATCTTTGCCTTACTGGACAGCCGTTACGGCGACAAGACAATATGCCTGAGATCGATGCACTTTCTCTGTTCGGGCGCATGTGCAAATGTGGCAAGTGACGAAGGATCAGATGCGCATGGGCATGAGGATGTAGCGGTATTTGACGTCTTCGTTGGCGTCTTCGGGGCGCATCTGGCCTGCGGACTGGGCGTCCTTGAACTCCAGGCGGACTTCGCCTGTGTTGCCGGTGGCGCGGAGGAAGTCGACCAGGTAACTGCTGTTGAAGCCTACGACGATGGGGTCGTAATTGTAGGGGGTTTCGATGATGTCCTCGGACTCGCCGGCGTCGGTAGACTGGGCGCTGATCTTGAGCTCGTTTTGTTCGAGGCGGATCTTGATGGCGCCGCTGCGCTCATCGGCGAACTGCGCGACGCGCTGGATGGAGGCCATGAGGTCTTCGCTGCGGACGATGACGAACTTGGTGTTGTCTCGGGGGAGGACGGCCTCGTAGTTGGGGAACTGGCCGGTGAGCTTGCGGCTGGTGAGGACGCGGCCACCGACCTTGAAGAAGAGGGTCTGGTCGTCGTCACCGAACTCCAGATGGTCCGCGTCGGAGGCGGAGAGGAGGCTGGCGAGCTCGGCGAGTGCCTTGCGGGGGATGAGGGTCTTCTTCTCGCCGGAGATGCCTTCGAGGGATTCGCCGAGCTTTTCGATGTGGGCGAGGCGGTGACCGTCGGTGGCGACCATGGCCATGGACTCGGCCTTGAGGACCAGAAGGGCACCGTTGAGAGTATAGCGAGATTCTTCGTTGGAGATGGCGAAGATGGTCTTCGCAATCATGTTGGCGAGCGCGGGAGAGGAGATTTTGTAGGCACCCACGGAGGGGAACTCGGGGACCTGGGGGAAGTTGGCGCGGGCCATGCCGACCATCTTGGTGTTGGAGCGGCCGGAACGGATCTGGACCCAGTGGTTATCCATAAGCTTCATGGAGATGTCGCCGTCGGCGAGGAGCTTGATGTAGTCGTAGAGCTTGCGGGCGGGGATGGTGCAGGCTCCGGGCTTCTTGACCTTCGCAGCGCAGGAGGTGCGGAGAGACTGGTCGAGGTCGGTGGCGGTGATGGTGAGGCGGCCTGCTCCGAGCTCGTCGACGGTGGCTTCGAAGAGGAAGTTCGAGAGGATGGGGATGGTGGTTTTGCGCTCGACGACGGACTGAGCGGCGGTGAGCTCGCGGAGGAGTTCGGCACGGGAGACGGTGATCTCGAGGTTGCCGGTGGGGGCTGCTACGTCGGGTGTGATGGTGGCGGTGGACATGGTGTGGTCTCTCCCCTGGGCTCCTGGCGGTCGTTCGCTGAAGGCTTTTCCCGGTGCGGCGGTTGCCTTGATTTTAGGGCGTGAAGGGGGTTTCGTGCGAGTCTGCGGGGCTGTGAATTTCAGGGGCCGCGTTGTGCAGGTCGTGATCTTGGTCCTGCACGGACGGCGGGAGGCTTCGCGTGGTGGTGGCCAGGACTTTGGTGAGAGATGAATGCATGGCGGGAGAATGCTTCTAAGAAACTAAGTGAAAGGATAGATATTTCTAGTAGTAGTAACCGTTGTGGGTGGAAGAGTGGATAAGAGGACGGAATCCGCATGGATACTGGGTGGATAGTGGGTACATGGTTTCCAAAAGTTGGTGGAGGTGAAGACTGGAGTTTGGATAAGACGATGGGGTGAGGGAGTTTGGGGTGGGGTTTTCCTAGCTGCGCACAGGAGGGTGTTGATGGCCGGAGGCGAAAGCTGGGAGGTGTGTGGGGAGTGAGACGAAAACTGCGTGGATAGCGGGCGCTGAAGGGGTGGGGTTTTCGACAGGAGGAAGGAAGCGCGAGGAAATGTGGTCCCGCGTGAATGGCGGGAGTTTAATTGTCGCCGGGACGGTTGGGGGGACCTGCGCGGATGGGAGTGGGTGCGACCGGGCTGCGGCGGAGGAGGGATCCGCGTAGAGGGGCTGGCCGGGGGAAGGCTGCTTTAGTAGCGGCTGGAGGTTGTAGGGCGGCGGGGGGAGCGGCGCCGGTCGCGGTCGTTACGGGAGGGCTCGGCGGGGATGCGGTAGCCCTCGGGATAGAGGACGACGAAGCGGCGCGGCCCTTCTCCGGAGCTAGCGGTCTGGAGGCCGGAGTCCTTGAGGAACATGTGGAGCATGCGGCGCTCTCGGGAGTTCATGGGAGGGAAGCGGAAGGGCTCTCCGGTGTCGTCGACCTGATCGATGGCGTCGTCGGCTGCGTCCTGCAGGGCACGGGCACGGGAGGCCTTGAAGCCGTTGGCGTCGAAGGAGACGCGGTCGTGCTCGTCGGGTTCGAGGCGGAGCATCTTGGCGGAGAGATGTTCGAGGGAGCGAAGGAGTTCGGCATCGCTGGCGAGGAGGAGATCGGTGTCGGGACCCTTGCACTCGACGTAGATGTCGCGGCGTTCAAAGCCGTTGGGATCAACTGCACCAGCACCCGCGGTGATGCGGTACTTGAGGCGAAGACCTCCAGTGGTGGTAAGTAACCTCATGAGAGTAGCTACGGTTTCGGCTGCTTGAGTTAGATCTTCCATGAAAGGATTTATTCCTATCTCTATTTATGATACGAACGAAACAACTAACAGAGAGGTAATTGATGCAGTGGTACGAAGAAATGATGGAACAAACTTAGGGCATTATGTCACCTGGGGAGGGGCAGACTCTACGTCCCAAGACCCATAAGCGCAAGGCCCTTTATTTTCTACCCTGGATTGTCCTGGAGTTGGAGGCCCGAACGCCGGGTTTGGATGCAGCGGCCTTGCGGCTGGCTCGCTTGGCGGCGATTTCCTTCATCTCGATACCGAGGGAGGTGCGGTTCATGACCTGTTGCTGGAGGATCATGACGAGGTTGCCGATGTTCCAGTAGAGGGCGAGGCCGGAGGCGTAGTTCCAGGTCATGTAGCCGGAGAAGGCGGGCATCATGAAGGCCATCATCTTCTGCTGCTGGGGGTCGACTCCGGGCGAGGGGGTGTAGTACTGGGCCACGAAGGAGGTGATGACCATGAGGATGGGGAGGATGTGCCAGGGGTCGGCCGAGGAGAGGTCAGGCAGCCAGAAGAAGTGAGCCTGGCGGAGTTCGACGACCTTGGTCATCATGGTGAAGAAGGCGAAGAGCAGAGGCAGTTGAATGAGCGATGGGATGCAGCCACCGAGCATGCTGACGCCGTTGGCCTTTTGCAGGGCCATGACCTCGGCGTTCATCTCTCCGGCCTTGGGATCGGTGGCCTTGGGGTTCTTGTATTTAGCTTTGATGGCGTCGATCTGGGGCTGGATGCGCTGCATCTTCACAGCGGACTTCATACCCTGGACGCGGAGGGGTAGGAGAACGATGTTGATGAGGATGGTGAAGATGACGATCGCCCATCCCCAGGAGTAGTTGTGGACTCCGTTGTCATGCGGGGCGATGGCGGAGTGGACGGCGCGGAGGCCGAGGAAGAGGTACTTGCCGATGGGGCCGAAGAAGCCGAAGTCCAGGAGTGGCTCGAGGGTATTGCCGTCGGCGGTGTGGATGCTCTTGAGGACCGAGATGGCCTTGGGACCGACGAAGACGCTCATCGCGTTATGGCCGGAGAGCGAGCCGACCGCGGCACCGAGGACGGGCAGAAGGACGGCTGACTTGCCGGGGATGATGGTGTTGGATACGGCGCTGCGCTTGACCTTGGTGACGTCGATCTTGTTCTGAAGGGTGACGAGAGAGGCGTTGCTGGGCTGGTCAGGGATGAAGATGGCGGCGAAGTACTGGTCGCTGACTCCGGCGAAGTCGAAGGGGCCGGGGAGGGTATTGCCGCCGGAGACTTTCTTGAAGGAGAGGTGTTCGTCCTTGCCGCTGGAGCTGGTGTCGACCTGGGCTCCGTTGTAGGCGAGGGCGGTCTCGAGGTCGCCGAGGCCGGCGGGCCAGGAGAGCAGAGCGCGGAGGGGAGCCCCGTCGCGGAGGACGACCGTGTCCGCGTGGACAAGGTAGTCGGCACCGAAGGTAAAGGTCTTGGATACGGATAGATTGCCGGCGGAGTACTTGAAGGTGAGGGTCGCGGGGGCCTCGAGGGTTCCGGTGGAGGAAGCGACGTAAAGGGCGCTGGAGAGCTGGCGCGTGAGGCCTTCGTCATAGGTATAGAGCGAGAGCGGATAGCCGTAGAGGGAGGAGGCTCCGGCGTGGACAAGGTCGAGGGGATGGCCTTCGGTGTCCTTGTACTTCTTGAGGATCCAGGAGGTGACCTGACCTCCACGGTTGGAGAAGGTGATGCGGTAGAGCTCGTTTTCGACAACGGTGGAGGATTCTGCCGCGGCGGCGACGGCGGGAGTGGCGGCGGTGCTGGTCAAGGCGGTGGCGGGTGTCGCAGAGGTGGAGGCCGCGGGAGCCGCGACGGTAGTCTGCTGGTCTGGCGGAGCGACCGGAGGGTTGTGCTGGGTGCGCCAGTATTGGAGACCGAAGATGACGCTGATCATGACGATCATCATGATCAGAAAGGAGTGATTGTCCTGGCTTCCGCCACCGCCCTGATTGGGATTACGAAACTCTGGCAAAGGTTTTCCTACTCTTTCCAAGGCCGGCGTGAGAGCGCAGCCAGCTAACTACTAATGGTAAATGGTGAACGGTCCTGCGCGGTGCTACGCGCACGGCGAGAGAGGGCTTTGGTGCTCGGCTAGGGGACGGGGTCGTGGCCTCCGGAGGTGAAGGGGTGGCAGCGGGCGATGCGGCGGACGGCGAGCCAACTGCCTCGTGCCCAGCCGTGGCGGACGACGGCGACGTACGCATATTCGCTGCAGGTGGGGAGGTACTTGCACTGCGTGACGGCGAAGACGTGCAGGAGGGGAGAGAGAACTCGCTTGTGCAGCGCGAGGAGACCGGCGGCGATGCGTTCGCGGTGGGAGCTGTAGGGGAGATCGCTCATGGCTGCGGCGTGGCGGCGACGACTTTGGCGGGATTGCGGGCTGATCTAGCTTCGTTGTTCGGGGAGTTCGGTGCTTTGCCCACTGCGTTTCGGTCGCACGCGGCCTGTATGCTGCAGAAGATGGTGGTGACCTCTCGCTTGAGTTGGGCGAAGTCGAGATCGATGACGGAGCGGCGAGGATGCAGGACGACGTCGACGGGAGAAGTGAGGAGCGGGAGCGCGGCGCGGACGGCCTCGCGCATGCGGCGCTTGATGCGGTTGCGATCGACGGCCTTGCCGAGGGCCTTGGGCACGGTGAGGCCGATGCGCGGGCCGGGGGTGTCGGACCGGCGGTCAGCGGGACGGAGGGCGTGGAAGTAGGCGAGCTGCTTGCCGAACTGCTTGCGGCTGGCTTTGTAGACGAGCTGGTAGTCGGCGTGTTTGCAGAGGCGGAAGTTTTGGGTGGATGGATGCACGGCTGCCCTAGGGAATAGAGCTGGTTGCTCTCCTGTTTGTAGTATAGATGCGAGTGGCGGAGAGAACCTTTATGGCGTGCGGGCGGAGATGGGACGCGGGCATGGAACAGAGCGGTGGATCTTGTAGCGGGGCGGCGTTGAAGAGGCTTGTGGTGTGGGTGGTGGTGTGGACGGGGTGTCTGTCTGGTGGTGGGAAGGTGCTGGCGCAGAGTTCGGCGATGGGGTTTGTGACGCGCGTTGTTTCTCCTACGGAGTTTTCGATTGGCACCTTGCAGGTGGTGGTGGATGGCGGAGCGGAGTGTGGAACGGCGAAGCACTTCTTCTTGATGTATCGCGACTATCGCAAGCCGCCGTCGAATAGGAGCCGTCCGTTTGCCAAGCGCTATGCCCATGCGGTCCCTGCGGCTTGCGCCGACCTGATGGTGGTGCCGGGGTCGATGGTCTATGTGGATGGCGCAGGCTCGGCGCCGGGTGCCGTGTTTCACGCCCGCGACGTGGTGCGATTCCATCCGAAGCAGACAGCCACGATCCAGGGCGGCGTGTTGCAGGAGGAGGATTCCACCCTGAGCCATACGGCGGAGGGCTGGTCGGGCAAGCTGTGGGTCGATGGCTACCCGCTGGCGGTTACGCAGAAGACCATGCTGGTTGCCGAGCCGGACGACACCACGATGCGGTATTACTATCGGGGACTACCGGACAGAATCAATGTGCGACCGGGGCGACACTCGAAGCCGGTGTCGACGGCGATGAGGGCCGAGTTGCTGAAGGCTGATACGTGGGTTGCGTATCGTGCCGCGCGTGCTGCGGACGGCAGCCTGGTGGCGACGGAGCTTCATTTCTGGCCTAATCGGATCTCATCCAAAGAAGCTGCCTATTTGAAGCGGTATGCCACTGCTGTAACGCCTGCCAATCCAGGCACAGGACGGCCCGGCATCCTTCAGTATGCGGGGGAGACACCGATCCGGATCGTTCCGAACGATGCGATCCAGTGGTATGTTTCGGAGCTTGGGATGAAGCTGGTTCCGCAGTACCAGAAGGAGCTGCCCGACACCGACCCAACGAAGATTCACTTTCGCTTCTATGTGGTCGAGCCGTTCCTTGTGGCGCACAAGAACTTCTTTCAGGACGTGAGCGGCGACTGGCCCTCCTACAAGTTCTTTCAGTCGCCCAGGGACGTGGTGTACAACAGCCCACGGCCAGGGAAGATGGCAAAGGATGCCCTCTCGACGCCTGACGGGACGGTGCTCATTCCGACCAGCGTGGTTCAGTCTCTTCACAACGAAGCGCAGATTGCATTTCTTTTGTCGGCGGCGATTACAACGATCATCCAGAAGCAGGGATTCGCCGCGTGGCCCTTGATCACGGGGCCGCATGTGAAGATTATCAATGGCATCCCCGCAGAGGACGGGGAGACGTTTAGCGCGATGCAGTACGACCAACTCTGGCGGTTGAGTGCGCGGAGTCTTGTGCAGACGGGCTACAACCCGGTCGATGGCGCGCAGGCGGTGCTGGTCGCGCGAGGCTATAGCCTGCAGAATCCTCGGCCGTTTCCCCGGACTTGGACGGAGCAAACCGAGGTCGTCGACTACATGATGAACTTCCTTAGTCAGCACTACACGGCGGCGGAGTATGCGCCACTGAAGACGGGTGCGGAAGAGTATGCGAAGGCGAAGTTGCTGCTCAACGCGCCGGCAGTCTCTACGAAGTGAAGGTGTGTCCGTTCCTGCACCGGGGGCGCCGGGTGGGAAGGCTTCCAAGACACAAGGAGGCCGCCGCAAAGGAAACGTTGCGGCGGCCTGCTTGCTCTCGCGCGAAGGCGATGGAGTGGAAACGGAAGACTAGTCGCGGAAGCCGGCGGAGACGGCGATCTTGTGGCGGCCCTTGGCGCGGCGGCGGCTGAGCACGGCGGCTCCGGCCTTGGAGGCCATGCGGACGAGGAAGCCGTGGACCTTGCTACGGCGGCGGCGGTTGGGTTGGAAGGTGCGCTTGGGCATCGTGTTTGTCCTGTCTCAAATATTGTGTGCTGGCCCTATGCCGGTGTCGCCTGAAATGGGGGGCGAATGTTCAGGCTATGGGCACTGGAGTGGGCGGAAAAGCCAACTCGGCAGCAAGATTTGAGTATATCCGAGTTGAGGAAAACAGGCAATGAAATAGAGCGTATGTCGGGTGGGAGGGGTTTCGTGAATCCGGTTACCGGAGTGGATTGCTGATTCTTCACAAAGGTTGGTGCAACTAAAAAAAAGTTTCACGATTTGGGTAATTTGGCTTGGTAGAGAGGCCCTGTTCACATGCTAGTATCGATTCCGTTCCGTGATGTGTGAATCTCTCGCGGCTAACTTTTTCCGACGAGCCGACGTACTGCTTCACTCCTCCAACACGCCGAACGGTGTTGGGCTTCAAAGGCATCCTAAGGATGGACTGGCTTCGCGACTGGATCGCGGGGATTGGTTGTTTATTGCATCTTTTTGAATTTGATCAGTTACCGAAGTTGCCACATGTGGACGACTTTATGAAAGTAAGGAAGACTTAGACGATGTCATTTGTTCCAGTCCCGGCCGCAGTGCTGAACCAGTGGGTTCGGATTCTTGGCGCGCTTGAGAAGAAGATTAACCGCCAGAGTTATGAGACGTGGCTTAAGCCGACACGCTACTCGCATGTAAGTGACCGAACGCTGCACGTGAGGATTCCGTCGGAGGAGTTTCAGCATATCGGGGATCGCTATGGCGACCTGATTGGCGAGGCGATTGAGAATCTCGGGTTGGAGATCGACCAGGTGGTGTTCCAGGTTCCTCCGCAGGAGGCTCCGGTGCGAGTGCGCGAGGATGGAGGCTTTGCTCCGCAGCCGAGCCACAGCCAGAATGCTCCGCGGCGTGGCAATGGTGGGCCGATGCCGGCGGGTCCCGAGCAATCGCGGTTTGATTGGAATACTGCGGCGCAGTTGAACCCTCGCTACCAGTTTGATTCGTTCGTGATTGGCAGCGGTAATCAGTTCGCGCAGGCGGCAGCGCAGGCGGTGGCAGAGCGGCCGTCGAAGGCTTACAACCCGTTGTTCCTGTATGGCGGAGTGGGGCTGGGCAAGACGCATTTGATGCAGGCGATTGGACACCTGGTGAAGGCTCGCAATGCGCAGGCGGCGGTGAGCTATGTGTCAGGCGAAAAGTTCACCAACGAGATGATCAACTCGGTTCGCTATGACAAGATGACCGGGTTTCGTGATCGCTATCGCAATGTGGATGTGCTGCTGATCGACGACATTCAGTTTCTTGCAGGCAAGGAACGGACGCAGGAAGAGTTCTTCCACACGTTCAATGCTCTGCATGAGCAGAATAAGCAGATTGTGGTGGCGAGTGACCGGCCTCCGAAGGAGTTGAACGACTTCGAGGATCGTTTGCGGTCGCGCTTTGAGTGGGGGCTTGTGGTGGACATTCAGCCACCGGATCTGGAGACGAAGGTTGCGATTCTGCAGCGCAAGGCTGAGCTGGAACAGACCGTTCTGCCTACGGATGTGGCGTTGTTTATCGCGGGCAATGTGCGGACCAATGTGCGTGAGTTGGAGGGAGCGCTGGTGCGGTTGATTGCGTGGTGCTCGCTGCATGGCGTGGAGATTACGTTGCCGACGGCGCAACAGTGCCTGAAGCAGTTCATCGACACGCAGGTTCGCAAGATCACGATTGAGGCGATTCAGCGTGCGGTTGCGGAGAGCTTCGGGATGCGTGTTGCGGAGTTGAAGCAGAAGAATAATTCGCGGCAGATTGTGGTGCCGCGGCAGATTGCGATGTATCTTGCGAAGCAGTTGACCGAGGCGAGTCTGCCGGAGATTGGAAGGCAGTTCGGGGGCAAGCACCATACGACGGTGATGCACTCGATCTCCAAGATCGACGAGCAGCGGCGGAACGATAAGGACCTGAACCGCACGGTGAATAAGCTGATGGAGACGCTGGGGTAAGGGCAGAGTGTAGAGGATAGAGAAGTGCGAAGGCCGCCAGGGATGGCGGCCTTTGATTTGGGTGTGGAGATGCGCTGGGTTAGGCGTCGAGGAACTGGCGCCACTGGTCGGACTCGGCGAGAGCCTTGAGGCGGGCGAAGCGCTGGCGGCAGAGGCTGCGGATGTGCGGGGCGAGGAGGAGAGTTGCGGCGATGCGACCGAGGGGGCCGAAGGGGAGGGTGAAGCGGACTTTGTCTTCGAGCTCGGTGATGGGTGATCCGGTGGCGGGGTCGGGCGACTCGTAGAAGTGGTGGTCGTGCTGGAAGAAGGCAAAGCGGCCGCGTTCCTGGGTGTCCTGGAAGAAGGCTTCCTTGGTGATCTCGTGGTGGTCGATGCGAATGAAGTGGGTGTGGGGCTCTTGATAGCCGGTGATGAGGGTGTGGTGGGTGGTGGGGAGGCCGAACTTCCAGCCTCGCCAGACGACGCGGCTGTTGTTGGTGATGTGGCCGGAGGAGACGTAGCCTGCCTGGCCTGTGTCGACGAGGTTCATGCCGAGGGTTTCTTTGACTAGCTCGACGCGCGTGGAGAGAGCGAAGACTCGCTCGATGGGAGCGTGGATGATGGCGGACTCGTGGATGGGCTCGCGGGTGAAGTCTCGCATAGAGGTTTAGTATGCGCGCGAAGGCTCGCCGCTTGCAGAGAAGGTTGCGGCGATGTTTCGCGTTACGCAAAAGAAGGCTTGTTGCGTGTAACCAACGAGGACGAGTTCGGTGGACGGAGTTGAGTTACAGGTCCATGGAGTGGTTGGCGATGAGGGTTTTGGTGCGGTCGAGGAAGGCGTCGAGGGAGATGCTGCCTTCGTCGCCCTTCGCGCGGACGCGGACGGAGACGCTGTCGGTGGCGGCTTCCTTGTCGCCGAGGATGAGGATGAAGGGGATTTTCTGGAGGCCGAAGTCGCGGATTTTGGATTGCATTTTGCCGTTGGAGGCGTCGAGTTCTACTCGCAGGCCGGCGGCTTCGAGGCGCTGCTTGACGGTCTCGGCGTAGGCGAGATGTTTTTCGTTGGAGATGGGGACGAGGCCGACCTGGATGGGGGCGAGCCAGAGGGGGAAGGCTCCGGCGTAGTGCTCGATGAGGACGCCGAAGAAGCGCTCGACGGAGCCGAAGAGGGCGCGGTGAACCATGACGGGCTGGTGCGCGGCGCCGTCTTCACCGATGTACTCGAGGTCGAAGCGGGCGGGTAGGTTGAAGTCGAATTGGACGGTGGAGAGCTGCCAGAGGCGGCCGAGGACGTCGACCAGCTTGACATCGATTTTGGGGCCGTAGAAGGCGGCCTCGCCGGGGATTTCGACGAAGGGAATGTGCTTGCGGATGAGCGCTGCCTTGAGGGAGTTGATGGCGGTGGCCCAGTTTTCGGGCGAGCCGGTGTAGTCGCCGGGCTTGTTAGGGTCCCAAGTGGAGAGCTCTACTTTGAAGTCCTTGAAGCCGAAGGTGGTGAGGACGGATTGGGCGAACTCGATACAGGCTACGACTTCGTCTTCGATCTGTTCGGGGGTGCAGAAGATGTGGGCGTCGTCTTGCGTGAAGCCACGGACGCGGAGCAGGCCGTGCATCGTGCCGGAGCGCTCGTAGCGGTAGACGTTGCCTAGCTCGGCGTAGCGCTGCGGGAGGTCGCGGTAGGACTTGGGCGAGTTCTTGTAGATGAGGATGTGGCCGGGGCAGTTCATCGGCTTGAGGCGGTACTCGGCGTCGTCGAGGGTCATGGCCGGGTACATGTTTTCGTTGTAGTAGCCCTCGTGGCCGCTGATCTTCCAGAGCTCGCGACGCATGATGTGCGGGGTGTAGACGAGGTGGTAGCCGCGGCGGACGCACTCGTCGCGCATCCAGTCTTCCATGGTCTTGCGGATGAGGCCGCCCTTGGGGTGCCAGAAGATGAGGCCGGCTCCGGCGACTTCCTGAATGCTGAAGAGGTCAAGTTGCTTGCCGAGGACCCGGTGGTCGCGGGCCTTGATCTCTTCGAGATGTTTGAAGTGGGCTTCGAGGTCCTTGGGATTGAAGAAGGCGGTGCCGTAGATGCGCTGTAGCTGCTGGTTGTTTTCGTTGCCGAGCCAGTAGGCACCGGCGATGGACATGACCTTGAAGGCCTTGACGCGGCCTGTGGAGGGGACGTGGGGGCCGCGGCAGAAGTCGGTGAAGTCGCCGTTTTTGTAGAGCGAGATTTCGTCGCCGGGTTTGGTAAAGCGCTCGATGAAGTGGACCTTCATGAATTCGCCGCTGGCGGAGTAGTCGGAGAGGCCCTGCTCGCGGGATTCGATGACCTGGAGGAAGGGGTCGTCGCGCTTGACTACGTCGGCCATGCGGGCTTCGATGGCGGCGAGGTCGGCTTCGGTGAAGGGGACTTCGCGGTAGACGTCGTAGAAGAAGCCGGTGTCGGTGGCGGGGCCGTGGCCGAGCTTGGTTTCGGGGAAGAGCTCGAGGATGGCGGTGGCCATGACGTGCGCGGCAGAGTGGCGGACGACTCGCAGGGCGGCGGGATCGTTCTCCTTGAGGAGCTCGAGGGCGACGTCTTCGTGGAGCGGGGCGGAGAGGTCGACGATGCGGGCTTCGCTGCCAGCGGTATTGCTGGAGTACATGGCCTCTTCGGAGGCTTCGAGGGCGGCCTCGTTGGTGCTCGCGATGACGGGCGTCAGCGGCCTGATGCGCGCGCCAAGGGGCGCCGCG
>JAJYCQ010000029.1 GCA_021778315.1 Acidobacteriota bacterium
GGGGGGTAGAGGGGGGGGGGGGGGCCTGGGGAGGTGGCTGCCACGACTCCCACATCTCAGAAGCGAGATGCCCACCCCAGCGAGCAAGGGCGCTCGCAGGGGACCCCGGATGTGGGGCACCCGGTGGTGGGTAAGGCTGGCGTGGGGGGCGGTCCTGGGGATGTCGTCGCCGCTACACCCACATCTCAGAAGCGAGATGTGGGGCACCCGGTGGTGGAGGAGGAGGTGGCCGGGCCGCGGGTTGGGGGGAGGGGGGGGGGGGGGGTGGCGGTGGTTTCGGGGATTCGGCATTGGTCTACGGCGAGCTATACGCGGGTGGCGATCGACTTGAATGTGGAGTCGAAGGACGATGTGACGTATGAGGCGGCGAGGGTGGAGAATCCGGACCGGATCTTCTTCGATTTGCACCATGCGAGGCTGGCTCCGCAGTTGGCGGGGAAGAGTTTTGATATTACGGACGATGGATTTTTGACGAGGATTCGGGCGGCACAGTACTCGGATGAGGTGACGCGGGTGGTGCTGGATGTGCACCAGGTGGCGGAGTACTCGGCGTTTGTGCTGCCGAATCCTTATCGGCTGATTATAGATATTCATGGCAAGGCAGGGATTAGGGAACAGGGATTAGGGATTAGGAGCGAGGGTGAGGGGTCAGCGACGGGTGCGACGGCGCCTGCTGCTGCGCCGACGAATGCTGCGCGGGCTGATGCTGCGCCAGCGGAAGCGGCGGTGACGCCGAGTGCGCGGGGAGGGGTGGAGGTTTCCAGTTTGCCTCCGATGCCGGTGACGGATGGGAGTGCCGGGTTTGGGTTGCCGGCGCGGGGAGTGGCGGCGGTGAAGAGTGGAGAGGTGGCGGCTCCTCGGGTGGTGATTTCGTCGAAGCCGACGGTGGCGAGGCCGGTGCCGAATACGGTGACGAAGAGCTCGACCGAGACGGGGTTTGAGGTGGCGGCGGTGAGTCTACAGCAGGGGAAGGTGGAGGCTACGCGGAGGCCGACGTCGAAGCCGATAAGTTCAGGGATTAGGGAACAGGGATTAGGGATTAGGGAGCCGGGCGCTGGGGATGGGAAGAAGGGATTAGGGATTAAGGCCGAGGGGGCGGGGGCTACGGCGGGGGAGCTGGCGGGGGTGGTGGTGCCTGCTCCTCCGAAGAGAGAGTTGGGGGGGGGGGAGACGGTGGCGGCTCCGGCGGAGGTGGCTCCTCCTACGGCGGATGGGCAGACGTCGTTGATGCGGGCGCTGGGGTTGAAGATTGGGCGGATTGTGATTGATGCGGGGCATGGTGGGCATGACTCGGGGACGCTGGGCGCGGGAGGGATTGAGGAGAAGGACGTGGTGCTGGATGTGGCGCTGCGGCTGGGCAAGCTGCTGCATGACCGGTTGGGTGCGGAGATTGTTTATACTCGCGCGGATGATACGTTTATCCCGCTGGAGACGCGGACGGCGATTGCGAATAAGGCGCAGGCGGACTTGTTTATTTCGGTGCATGCGAATAGCTCGGTGGACACGGATGCGAGGGGGGTGGAGGTGTACTACCTGAACTTTACGAGCGATCCGGAGGCGATGAAGGTGGCAAGCCGGGAGAATGCGGTGTCGACGGAGAGCGTGCATGAGTTGAGCGACCTGGTGAAGAAGATTGCGCTGAAGGACAAGATCGACGAGTCGAAGGAGCTGGCGGGGGATGTGGACACGTCGCTGTATGGGGGGCTGCGGAAGGGGAATGCGGGGCTGAAGGACCGGGGGGTGAAGAAGGCTCCGTTCGTGGTGCTGATTGGAGCGAATATGCCGTCGATATTGGCGGAGATTAGTTTTGTGACGAATCCGCAGGATGCGGCGAAGCTGGAGACTCCGGAGTACCGGGAGAGGGTGGCGGAGAGCTTGTATAAAGGTGTGGCGCGGTATGCGGCGGCGATTAATGGGCAGGTGCCGACGGTGGATGCTCCGAAGAGACGGACGACGGAGCAGGCGGCGCGATAAGATAATGCGGTAAGATTTGACGGTCCTATCCTAGTTGATGTGCTTTTGGAGGGGTTATGGCGCGGCTCATGGTGATCTACGGGAAGCGGATGGACGCGGCGGCGTTCGATAAAGAATACTTTGACAGCCATGTACCGCTGGTGAAGAAGATTCCGGGGCTGCGGAAGTTTGATGTGAGCCATGGGCCGGTGGGGTCGGCGACGGGAGAGTCGGATGTGCATCTGATTGCTACGCTGCACTTTGACGATCTGGCGGCGATGCAGGCGGGAATGTCGAGCGCGGAGGGACAGGCGACGGCGGAGCATGCGCAGGGGTTCATGGGCGCGAAAGATTCGGTGCTGGTGTTTGATACTCGCGAGGTTTGAAGGGCGGCGGGGCTGCTGAGGTGGGGGCGGTTGGTGTAGTCTGTGCCCTGTATGGATTTGGGTTTGGGGACAAGACGAGGTGTGGCGCTGGCGGTCCTGGTGGCGGGTCTGGGGGCGGGTTTGGCTGTGGGTGTTCGTGCGGCCTCGGGGCAGACGTCGGTTACGCTGATGGAGCCGAGTGTGCCGTTGCTGCCGGAGAAGTTTGGGGAGTGGAAGAAGACGGAGGGCGCGGCGGGGAATTCTTTAGCAGAGGGAAATAAGGACGCGCTGGCGGAGTGCGGGCTGCTGCGGTCGCAGGCGGCGGTGTACTCGCATGGCGGGCGTGCGTTGCGGGTAGAGGCGATTGAGCTGGGGGACAGGACGGGGGCTTATAGCGCGTTCACGTTTCTGGCGGGGCACGATTCCGAGGGGATGGCTGGTGCCGGGATGACGGTGGGGAAGGAGTTGGGGGCGAACGACGCGGTGGGCGCGGGTGCGGATGGGAGTGGGGTGGTGCTGTTTACGGTGGGGTCGTCGGTGGTGAGGGTGAAGGGGGCGACGGGGAAGGATTTAGGGGCGCTGCGGCCGCTGGCGGAGGGACTGCCGAAGGTGATGGGGAACAGGGGGGTGGCGCCGCTGCTGCCGTCGCTGGCGCCGACGAAGGGGCTGGTGGCGGGGAGCGTGCGGTATGCGCTGGGGCCGGTGACGTATGCGATGGAGGGGGGCGTGCTTCCGGCGACGTCGCTGGGCTGGGACAAGGAGCCGGAGGCGGTGACGGCGCAGTATGACGATGCGCGGGGGAAGGAGACGGTCACGCTGCTGCTGTATCCGACTCCGACGATTGCGGGGAACGAGGCGAAGACGATTGAGTCGGAGCTGGGGCAGATGGCGGGGGGAAAGCTTCGGAGGGAGGGGCCGCTGGTGGTGGTGGCGTCCGGGAGCTTTGCCGCGGGCGATGCGCAGAAGCTGATCGAGAGCGTTCACTTGAGCCAGATGACGTTCAACCAGGACGTTCAGCCGACGTTCCATATTGCGGCGGTGCAGACGTTTAGCCTGCTGACGAATATTGCGATTTTGTCGGGAGTGCTGATGGCGGCGGCGGTGCTGCTGGGGTTGTTTCTGGGAGTGGGGAGGGCGACGTTTCGGGTGATGCGGGGGAAACCGGCGGCGCTGGAGCCGGAGTTTTTGAGCCTGCACCTGTCGCCGCAGAATAAGCCGGCGCAGTTCCATCGGGCGGACTCGGCTGAGCGGGGTTAGGGGCGAAACGGGGTTTTTGAGGGGCTGTGGAAGGTACCGGAAGAAAACCGGAGAAACCCGGGGTCTGGCGGAAGAAAATCGCATAAGTTATTGATTTATATGGAGATGATAAATCTCCGAAAACGTTCTTGACAGCGCCGGGAGGCGAACATACTCTTGCACCAGAGAGTTTCGATGGCTTTGCCTCCGTTGGAACTGCCTCCCATAGAAAAGGGTCGCCCTGTTGCCGGGCGGCCCTTTTGTCTTGTGGAAAAGACGGGACGGAATGAGCGGGATGAGAGGCGTGATGGGAGTGGGTGGGAGGCTGGTTGGGGCGTGGTGCGTGGGTTGATGGAGGAGGGTTGAGGTGGTGTTGCGGGAGCAGATTTTGCGGATAGGTTGATTGCCGATAGAATGGCAGAGGAGCAGGCCGACGTAGCTCAGTTGGTAGAGCAGCTGATTCGTAATCAGCAGGTCAACGGTTCAAGTCCGTTCGTCGGCTCCATACATTTTGGACAGAGTGAGTTGAGGGCTGACTCGCTGTCGTGAGAGGTGTGACCATTTCGGTGGTCGCATTTTTTTTTGCGCGCGGAGGCGGGTGGTGGGGTGACGGCGCTGTCATGCAGGGGCGCAAACGGGGGGCGTTGGGGCGGGGTGAACGTGACATTTCGTTTAGGTCGGGACTATTTTCGGCGGGTTCGTAATCGCCGCCGAGCGGGATGAGTCTCAATGCATACGGAGGTGCTGGAGGGAGCGGTTGAAGCTCTCGTTGGTGGAGACGAGGTACGTGTCGCTGGAAGGTATGCGGCGGAGGAATTGGATGCAGGAAGAGACGGCAGGAGGAGACTGGATGAAGAGTGCAGGGCGGTTTCGGGAGATGATTCTGGGGGGCGATTTTGTGGTGGCTCCAGGTGCGTTTGATTGCCTGTCGGCGAGGTGCGTGGAACTGGCGGGCTACTCGGCGATGTATATGACGGGGATGGGGACGTCGGTGTGCAGGCTGGGGCTGCCGGATTATGGGTTGGCGACGATGTCGGAGATGGTGGCGAATGCTTCGGCGATGGCGGCGACGGTGAAGATTCCGATTATTGCGGACGCGGATACGGGGTATGGGAACGAGTTGAATATGGCTCGGACGGTGCATGAATATGAGCGGCATGGAGCAGCGGGGATCCATATCGAGGACCAGGTGTTTCCGAAGAAGTGCGGGCACCTGGACAAGAAGCAGGTGATTGGGCGGAAGGAGTTTGTGAGCAAGATTCGAACGGCGGTGGAGGCGAGGGAGAGCCCGGACTTCACGATTATTGCGAGGACGGATAGCAATGCGGTGTTGGGGTTTGAGGAGGCGATCTGGCGGGCGAATGCGGCGCTTGATGTGGGAGCGGACCTGGCGCTGGTGGAGGCTCCGGAGTCGATTGAGCAGTTGGAGAAGGTTCCACAGTTGGTGCATGGGCCTTGCGTGTTGAATATGCTGCTGGCGGGGAAGAGTCCTCTGCTTTCGCTGAGCGAGGTGGAGAGCGTGGGGTATCGGGTGGTGCTGCTGTCGGATGTGATGCTGTGCGCTGCGATTACGGCGTATGACTCGGCGCTGGAGACGGTGATGACGTCGAGGGTGCCGCTGCATTTTCCGAATACGCTGAGTCCGAAACAGATTTTTGAGCGGCTGGATGCGGAGCGGTGGGACCGGTTGCGGGTGGAGCCGGAGGTGGCGTTGGCGTAGAGGATCGGAGGTGCGAGGGGCTCCGGTGAGAAGGTGGCGGAGGTTCTTCCCGGGGTTCGGTGGAAGGGGGGAGGACTTGCGTAGAGTGCGGAGGTACTCGTAGGATCCGGTGGCTTGCTATTTCGAAGGTGCTGCGGCGCTGAAAAGGCTGCGGACCAGGTTGGGGAGATGTCGATGAGACAGAGCTTCAGTGTTGGGATCGGTGGCGCGGCGGGGCAGGGAGTGGCGACTCCGGGTGATATTTTTGCGAAGATCTTCAGCCGTCGCGGGCTGCATTTGAATGCGTATAACGCGTATCAATCGATCATTCGCGGTGGGCATACGTTTCTGACGATTCGCACGGGCGTGGACAGGATTGGGAATACGGATGAGCGGATCGACCTGCTGATTCCGCTGAACCAGGACACGATGGACCGGCATCTGCGGCTGCTGACGGCGGGGTGCGCTTGCTTGTATAACGCGGACCTGATCAAGCCGGGGAGCGCTGCGGCGGGAGTGCAGATGTGTGGGATTCCGGTGTCGACGCTGGCGGACATCAGCAAGAACAAAGTGGCGCAGAATACGCTGGCGATTGGTGCCGGCCTGAGCATGATGGGGGTGGGGTTCGCTGCGCTGGAGAGCGTGCTGGAGGAGCAGTTCCGGAAGAAGGAACGTGCGGTGATTGATGAGAATGTGAGCCTGGCGCGGGCGGGGTATGACTATGCGACCAAGAACTTTAAGCCGTTTGCACGGGCGCTGCCGATGACGGAGAAGCGCTACGCGGTGCTGAGTGGGAATGGCGCGATGGCGATGGGAGGGGCAGCGGCAGGCGTGAAGTTTTATACGGCGTACCCGATGAGTCCGGCGACGGGGGTGCTGCACTGGATGGCGGAACACGCTCGCAAGGCGGAGATTATGGTGCGGCAGGTGGAGGACGAGATTGGGGTGATCAATATGGCGATCGGCGCGGCGCATGCTGGGGTGCGATCGATGTGCGCGACGTCGGGTGGTGGATTTGCGCTGATGAGCGAGGGGCTGGGGCTGTCGGCGCAGGCGGAGATTCCGGTGGTGGTGATTGATTGCCAGCGGGCGGGGCCGTCGACTGGCGTTCCGACGAAGACCGAGCAGGGAGATTTGTGGCAGATGCTGGGCGCGGCGTTCGGGGATTATCCTCGGGTGATCGCTGCTCCGCTGGATATTGCGGATTGCTTTAAGTTGATGCCGGAGATGTTTAATTTGACGGACAAGTTTCAGTGTCCGGGGATTGTGCTGTGCGATCTGCTGCTGGCGGAGGGACGGCTGAGTGTTGATCCGAAGGAGATTGATTTCAATCCGGTGATCGATCGCGGGGAGATGATTACTACGAATGGGGCGGGGGAGCATGAGCCCTATAAGCGGTACAAGATTACGGAGAGTGGGGTGTCGCCGCGGGTGATTCCGGGGGTGCCGGGGTATACGCATGTGGTGTCGAGTGATGAGCATGATGAGGATGGAGTGCTGATCAGCGACATGTATACGAATGCGGGGAAGCGGCGCGCGATGATGGAGAAACGCATGCGGAAGGTGGCGGGGATCGAGGCTTCGGTGGAGGCGCCGAAGTTGTTGGGGCCGAAGGATGCGGATGTGACGCTGATTGGTTGGGGATCGACGTATGGGGTTATCGATGAGGCTTGCGAGTTGCTGCGGGATGCTGGGATTTCGGCGAACCATCTGCCGATCCGCTGGCTGGTGCCGCTGCATGGAGAGGCGATTGTGGAGCTGCTGAAGGGGGCTCGGCACACGATTATCGTGGAGAACAATTTCAGCGGGCAGTTCGCTCGGTACCTGCGCAGTGAGACGGGATTTGTTCCGGATGGAAATATCCGGAAGTATGACGGCGAGCCGTTCTTTCCGCACCACATTGTGGAGGCGGTGAGGGAGCAGCTGGCGGGGAATACGAAGCTGTCGGTGCCATCGCATGAGGTGATGGTGTAGAGATTTTGTTTGCTGATTGAGTTCAAGGAGAGCTGACGATGGCGACTGAAGTTGTGACTCCGAACGTGGTGGCGATGGCGGACTTCAAGGGACGGGTGGATCCTGACTGGTGTCCGGGGTGTGGGGACTATGGCGTGCTGGCGGCGGTGCAGAAGGCGCTGGTGGAGCTGCAGATTCCGAATCATGAGGTGGCGACGATCAGCGGGATCGGGTGCTCGTCGAATTTTCCGGGGTTCATTGAGACGTATGGGATGCATACGCTGCATGGGCGGTCGCTGCCGGTGGCGACGGGCGTGAAGATGGCGAATCACGCGATGACCGTGCTGGTGACGGGCGGCGATGGGGATGGGTTCGGGATTGGGTGCGGACATTTTGTTCATGCGACGCGGAGGAATGTCGACCTGCTTTATTTGGTGATGGACAACCAGATCTATGGGTTGACGACGGGGCAGACTTCGCCGACGAGCCGGATCGGGATGAAGACGAAGAGTATGCCGTTTGGGAATATTGAGGCTCCGCTGAATCCGATTTCGCTGGCGCTGGCGGCGGGGGCGACGTTTGTGGCGAGAGGGTTCAGCGCGGACCAGAAACATCTGACGGACCTGATCAAGCAGGGGATTGAGCACAAGGGATTTTCGTTCATTGATGTGTTCAGCCCTTGCGTGACGTACAACCACGACAATACGTTCCAGTGGTTTCGGCCGAGGGTGAAGAAGCTGGAGGAGCAGGAAGGGTACGACGCAGGGGATTGGGGAGCGGCGATGGAGAAGTCGGTGGTTTGGGGGGATGAGATTTTTATTGGGAAGTTTTTTGAGCGGACGGATCTGCCGACGCTGCACGGGTCGGAGCCGGTGCTGAAGGCGGGGCCGCTGGTGGGGCAGGAATGCAGGGTGAAGCCGGAGGTGGCGAGGTCGTTTATTGAGGAGTTGATGTAGTCCTGCGCGGACGGCGAGGGTGGGTGTGCGGGGAGGACAGTTCGTCGGAATTGGAGCACGGAAGGTGCGCTGGATTGGAGGCGCGAACCTGGTTTGGTTCGTGTTATCCACCGAATTCATGAAATCCACATGCAAAGGCCTTGATTGGAGAGGGTTAGCGCCGCATACTCGCAGCTAGAGCATGCCGCGCGGTGCGGCTGCGAACGAAGCTAGACACCGAGAGATGAGCGCCGTGAGCCGATACTGCCGTGAAGACGTACTGCGCATCCTCCGATTGCCTGTTCGCCAACTCGCAGCTTGGGAGAGGGCCGGGTTAATCGCTTCCTCAGAGGCCTATTCATTTGATGAGTTGGTGCAGTTGCGGAAGTTGCGCGACCTGGCGGCGACGCGGATCTCGGTGAAGAGCATTCGGCGGTCGGTGGATGCGATGCAGAAGGTGGCGGGGATGGCAAATCCGCTGCTGGAGTCGGTGGCGGTGCGGCAGGGATCGAGGGTGGCGTTCCGGCAGTGGGGAGCGCTGGTAGACCCGATGACTCGGCAGATGGCGTTTGATTTTGAGATGGCCCCGCTGAGTGGGATGGCGGTGGTGCGGAAGCATCGGCAGGAGATGAGCCCGGGGCTGGCTGAAGTGCAGGAGATGTTTCTGCGGGCGGTGCGGCTGGAGGAGATTCCGGGGAGACTGAACGAGGCGAAGGCGGTGTACGAGACGATCCTCGAGATGCAGCCGGGACACGCGGCGACGGCGATCAATCTGGGGACGATCCACTACAACGAGCGGGAGTTTGCCGAGGCAGAACGGCTGTACCGGAGGGCTACGGAGGCTGATCCGGAGTATGCGCTGGCGTTCTTCGACCTGGGCAATGTGCTGGATGAGCAGCAGCGGATGGATGAGGCGATTGCGGCGTATGAACGAGCGCTGGCGCTGGTTCCTCAGTATGCGGATGCTCATTACAACCTGGCGCTGGCGTATGAGCGGATGCAGGAGCCGAGGAAGGCTCTGCGGCATTGGACGATGTATACGCGGCTGGACCCGACGGGGCCTTGGGCGATCCATGCGAGGAGCCAGGCGAAGAAGATTCTGGGGAGCGAGCGGCTGGGGATGGGGAGTCGGCATGGGCGGACGATGCGGATTGCTGGATAGGGATTAGGGAACAGGGCTAAGGGATTAGGGTGGGGCTTGATTCTTTGCGGTGGGCGCGAAGGTGATTACGGCGACGAAGCGGGTGGTGGGGATGCGCTGATACACTCCGATGCGAAGCGGAAAACTTTTTGCGTTGCGTAGGAGAGATTGCCTGATGGCTGAGCATACGACCTTTCGACCTTTTGTTGCGGATGGAGAAGACCGGAAGGAGCTGTCGGTACGGGCGCTGCTGCTGGGGTCTGTGTTTGGCGTGATCTTTGGCGCGGTGACGGTGTATGTGGGGCTGAAGGCTGGGCTGACGGTGGCGGCGAGTATTCCGATCTCGGTGCTGTCGATCACGATTCTGAGGGCGTTTGGGCGGGCGTCGATTTTAGAGAACAATATTGTGCAGACGACGGGCAATGCAGGTCAGTCGATTGCATCGGGAGTAATTTTCACTCTGCCGGCGCTGATTTTTCTGGGGTTCGATCTGGAGAGCTCGCGGATCTTTGCGCTGGCGCTGTTTGGTGGATGGCTGGGCGTGCTGTTCATGATTCCTCTGCGGCGGCAGTTGATTGTGGAGGAGCATGGGACGCTGAAGTATCCGGAGGGAACGGCTTGCGCGGATGTGCTGCAGGCGGGTGACCGGGGCGGATCGTTTGCGAGCCGGGTGTTCTTCGGGCTGGGGCTGGGAGGGATTTATGCGCTGTTTCAGAATGAAAATCTGTTGAGCCTGATTCCATCGACTCCGAACTGGTCTCCGAACTTTGATCCGAACGGGCAACAGATTTTGAAGGGAGCGGCGATTCGCGCGGATGTGACGCCGGAGTACCTGGGAGTGGGGTACATCATTGGGATACGGGTGGCGGCGATTATGCTGGCGGGCGGCGTGTTTAGCTGGCTGGTGCTGATGCCTGCGATTATGTTCTTCGGGAAGCATCTGGCTGGGCCTCTGTATCCGGGGGTGGTGCCGATCTCGCAGATGAGTCCGAGTGATTTGTGGTCGACGTATGTGCGGCCGATGGGAGCGGGTGCGGTGGCGGCAAGTGGGTTGATTACGCTGCTGCGGACGGCTCCGACGATTGTGAGCGCGCTGACGTCGGGGTTCGCGAAGATGGGGGTGAAGGTGGGCGCTGGGGCGGAGAAGCCCCGGCGGACCGAGAACGATATTCCGATGAGCGTGGTGATTGGCGGGAGCGTAGTGCTGATCGTGCTGATGTTTTTGTTTCTGGAGTTCAAGCCGGTTCCCGGGGCGCAGGTGGGCTGGATGGCGAACCTGGCGGCTAGCTTGCTGGTGGTGGTGTTTGGATTTTTGTTTGTGACGGTGTCGGCCCGGATTGTGGGGATTGTGGGATCGAGTGCGAGCCCGGTGAGCGGGATGACGATTGCGACGTTGATGGCGGTGGCGGCGATCTTTCTGGTGAAGGGATGGACGGCTCCGGCGTTTGGGGCGCTGGCGATTACGATTGGCGGGATGGTGTGCATTGCTGCGTCGAATGCAGGGGATACGAGCCAGGATTTGAAGACGGGATTTTTGATTGGGGCGACGCCGTGGAAGCAGCAGGTGGCGGTGATGGTGGGAGTGATCGTGTCGGTCTTTTCAATTGGCGCGACGCTGAACGTGATGAACAAAGGGTTGGAGAGCTTTCAGCAATTGCCGGTGGCCAGGACGCTGTCGCTGGCGGCGCTGCCGGATGGGGTGACGAACCAAGGGAATTTTACTCGCGATCACGTGTCGCTGACGGTGAGGATGGGGACTGGCGGAGGGAGCTCTACGACGCATGAGGAGCTGACGAATGCGAAGAGCTATGTGCTACTGAATGCGATTGGATCGGCGACGCTGCAGGATGGGAAGTATTTGTTTAACCCGGCGACGGGGAAGATTGAAGTGCAGTGGGTGCAGGGGATCGGGAGCGAGAAGGCTGCGGCCCCGCAGGGGCGGTTGATGGCGACGGTGATCAATGGAATTTTGAGCCGGAAGCTGCCGTGGAGCCTGGTGCTGCTGGGCGTGGCGCTGGTGATTGGAATTGAGCTGCTGGGGGTGAGGTCGCTGACGTTTGCGGTGGGAGCGTACCTGTCGATTGGCACGACGCTGGCAATATTTGTGGGGGGCGTGGTGCGGTGGATGGTGGACCGAGCGATGGAGAAGAGCGGGACGGGGCCGAAGAGCGAGGTGGAGAGTGAGATCTCTCCGGGGAGCCTGTTTGCGTCGGGGTTGATTGCGGCGGGAGGGATTATGGGGCTGCTGGGAGTGTGCGGGAATGTGTACGAGCAGCACTGGGATACGACGCTGCCGCGGTTTACGTCGGCGAATGCGCTCTATAAAGATTGGGTGAGTGTGATGGCGTTCGCGGCGCTGGCGTTCAGCTTGTATTACTTTGCGAGGAAGCCGTTGGAGTCTGAGAAGATTTTAGAAGGGGTTGAGAACGAGGAGATTTAAGTGAAGCGTTGGATCGCAGTGCTGGTTGTGGTGTTGGCGGTTGCTCCTTGTGGAGCGAGGGCGGATGATGCGTCGAAGCAGGCGAAGGTGAAGGAGTTGTTCGCGACGATGCGGATGGACCATATGCTGGACCAGATGATGCGTTCGATCCAGGGAGAGGTCCAGTCGATGGCGCGGAATACTCCGGGAGCGGAACAGTTGACGCCGGCGCAGCAGAAGCTGATGCAGGACTTTATGGACAAGTCTATGAAGGTGGTGAATGAGAGCGTGGGATGGGCGGCTCTGGAGCCGGATTACGTGAAGCTGTACGCGACGACGTATTCGGAGGAGGAGATTGACGGGATTCTGGCGTTCTACAAGTCTCCCGTGGGGCAGACGATGCTGGCGAAGACTCCGGAGTTGTCGGCTGGCGGGATGCAGATTGTGCATGCGAGGATGGGGGATTTTCAGCCGAAACTCCAGGCGCTGCAGCAGGAGTATATGAAGGAGCTGGCGGCGACGGCTCCGGCGAAGGGCGCAAGCAAGCCGTAGGTCCTGCGGTCCTGCGCGGGTCCTGCGCGGACGGCGAGAGTTGGGTCCTGCGCGGATGGCGAGAGCTGGAGTTGTTGGCTGGGAGAAGCAGATTCCTTGCGGGAATGACAGAAAGAAAGGCAAGGACAAGGGCAGCGACAAGGGCAAGAAAAACCCCATGGGCTGGACGGCGCGATGGGGGGTTTGTTTGCTGTGGGCTTCAGGGCGCTGGGATCAGAGTTCGAGGATGATGGGCATGATGAGGGGGCGGCGGTTGGCGTTCTTTTGCAGGAAACGCTTGAGGTCGCCGCGGATCTTGTCCTTCATGACGCCGTAGTCGCGGCGCTCTTCGTCGCTGGACTGCTCGAGTGTGCGGGCGACGATGTCGCGGGCGTTGCGGAGGAGTTCGGGGTCGTCGGCAGCGAAGCCGCGGGTGGTGATCTCGGGCTGGCCTTCGACCTGGCCGGTGCGCTTGTTGATGGCGATGATGGGGAGGAAGACTCCGTCTTCGCCGAGGTGCTTGCGGTCGCGGATCATGGTGTCTTCGACGACGTCGGCGGTGGAGTTGTTGTCGATGCAGACGCGGCCGGTGGTGACTTTTCCGGTCTTCTGGGCGGAGTCGCGGTCGAGGGTGAGGACGTCACCGTCTTCGAGGAGGAGGACCTTCTCGGGGACACCGGTGGCGGTGGCTAGCTCGACGTGGCGCTTGAGGTGGCGGTAGTCGCCGTGGACGGGGACGAAGAACTTGGGTCGCACTAGGTTGATCATCATGCGGAGTTCTTCCTGGGAGCCGTGGCCGGAGACGTGAATGAGGCCGTGGGTACCGTCGTCGTGGATGACGCGGGCGTCGCGGCGCTCGAGATGGTCGATGACGCGGTAGATGGCCTTTTCGTTGCCGGGGATGACGCGGGAGCTGAGCAGGACGGTGTCGCCGGATTCGATTTTGGCGAAGCGGTGGTTGTCGACGGCGGCTCGGGAGAGAGCGGACATGGGCTCGCCCTGGGTTCCGGAGATGAGGATGCAGAGCTTGCTGGCCGGGGTGTCCTTGATCTGGTTGGGGTGGATGATGAGGCCGGCGGGGGGATCGATGTAGCCGAGGTCCTGGGCGATTTCAGTGGAGTTATCGATGGATCGGCCGATGAGGGCGACCTTGCGGCCGTGCTTGTGGGCAAGGTCCATGGCGATCTTGATGCGGTGGATGGAGGAGGAGAAGCAGGAGAAGAAGAGGCGCTTCTTGGTGGCTCCGAAGATGTCGTCGAGGCGGGGAATGACGGCCTTTTCGCCGGGGGTGAAGCCGGGGCGGTCGACGTTGGTGGAGTCCTGGAGGAGGAGGAGGACACCCTGCTTGCCGAGGTCGGCGAAGGCCTGGAGATCGAAGGGGTGGCCGTCGGGGGAGGAGAGATCGATTTTGAAGTCTCCGGTGTGGACGACGATGCCGACGGGGGTGTGGATGGCGAGGGAGACGCAGTCGACGAGGGAGTGCGTGACGCGGATGGGAAGGATGCTGAAGACGCCGAGGTTGAAGCGGCGGCCGGGGAGGATCTCGATGAGCTCGGCGTCGTCGAGGAGGCGATGCTCTTCGAGCTTGCCTTCGACGTAGGCGAGGGTGAACTCGGTTCCGTAGACGGGGACGTTGAGGTCGGAGAGGATCCAGGGGAGGCCGCCGATGTGGTCCTCGTGGCCGTGGGTGAGGACGATGCCGCGGACTTTGCTGCGGTTTTCGATGAGGTAGGAGATGTCCGGGACGACGATGTCGACGCCAAGGAGCTCTTCTTCGGGGAACATGAGGCCCGCGTCAATCACGATGATGTCGTCGCCGTAGTGGAGAGCGAGGCAGTTCATGCCAAATTCACCTAGTCCACCGAGCGGGATTACCTGCAGTTTTTCATTAGCCATGGACCTCTAGGGTAACACCCCGAGGGCTGGAGACCTTAGTACCAGACTTTTGGAGCGGGTAGCTCTGGGGGATGCGGGGGCGGCTTAGGGGAGAGCTTTGAAGCAAAGGGCGCTAAGGGAGCGAAGTTTCGCAACGGGGTCGTGGGGAGGGAGGGGGACTTGGACCGGACAGAGCAGCGCGGGATGTTGGGATGGCCGGGACTAAATGGAGCGGAGGACGCGGGCGGGGAGGGTGAAGAGGGCTCCGATGAGCTCGAAGACGCCACCGACGACGATGCCGACGAGGCGGAAGGGGAGAAGGATCAGCCAGACGAAGGGGTAGAGGATCAGCGCGAGGAGCGCTGCGGGCCAGCAGATGACCAGGAGGATCAGGAAGAGGAGAAGCTTCATGGGGGCTGCCTTTCTTTGGGAGATACGCAGCGTGTGGGGTGGTGGTTCCGTGTGCTAGGAGGCTTTGGCTTCGCTGGTCAGGGCCTCGTGGATGAGCATCTTGAGGTAGGTCTGGTATTTGAGGCCGCGCTTCTCGGCTAGCTTGCGGGCTAGCTCGATGTCGACTGGGTCGAGGCGGATGGTGGTGGTGGGGAGGCCGGCCTTGCGGGCGACCGTGCCACGACCGAGACGGCCTTCAGCGGCGGCCTTCGTAAATGCCTCAATGGACTCGTCCTGATGAGTGTCCCACCATTCCGCTTCTTCGGCTTCCGATTTGAAATCAGGGAATATTCTTGTCTCGGGCATTCCGATCCTCCTTCAGTGCGAAGTACCACTCGTGCCATCTATTTCTGAGCGGCAAAGCGGTTACGACGCGAATCCTACGGTTCCTAACAGTTGTAATGACCTGGAGGATTCGACCTGCTGTTGTCTCGCCAATCTGTTCGGTACGCTCCTCGCCGTTTCTGATTGTTGCGGCCAGGTCGATAGGGTCGTTTGTTATGACTTCTTCAGCTTCGCGTGGTTCGACTCCGTGCCTTGCAATGTGGGCGATGTTGAACTCGTCCCAATCGAAAGAAGCTGACATTCGGGTGCCTTCCTGTCTCGCAAAATGCGCACGTCGAGGCTCCCGGCCCGTACCGACGATCTTATTTTCTACTGCTACATCGTAGCTACAATGTAGCTACGATGTCAAGCACTATTATCGCAGGAGGTCTTCGAGGGTGGTGGAGAGGTCGGTTTTTTCGTCGCGGTATTTGACGATGATGGGGGTGTAGACGCTGAGGCCTAGGTCTTTGCCGTAGCCGTGCTGGATGGCTCGGGAGCCGGCGACGACGACGGCTCCGGCGGGGATGATGAGGGGAGTGGCTGGCTCGCCGTTGGGGCCTTCGGGGGTGGCCTTGTAGACGGTGTTGTTGGGGAGGTCGTAGACGGGGGTGCCGCGGGTGAGGATGACTCCGGCGGCGAGGACGGCGCGGGTGCGGACGATGGTTCCTTCGTAGACCCCGGTGTTGCCGCCGACGAGGACGTCGTCTTCGATGATGACGGGGGAGGCGCTGACGGGTTCTAGGACGCCGCCGATTTGCGCGGCGGCAGAGAGGTGGACTCGCTTGCCGATCTGGGCGCAGGAGCCGACGAGGGCGTGGGAGTCGATCATGGTGCCTTCGTCGACGTAGGCTCCGACGTTGACGTAGGCGGGGGGCATGATGACGACGCCTCGGGCGAGATAGGCTCCGGCGCGGACGGAGGAGCCGCCGGGCACGATGCGGATGTTGTCTTCGGGGAGGAAGCGGCGGACCGGGTAGGTGGACTTGTCGATGAAGGAAAGGGCGGGCTGGCCGAGGGGATGGATGCCGGACATTTCGGCGAGGGCTCCGATGCGGAAGCCGAGGAGGATGCCTCGCTTGACCCAGGCGTTGACGCGGTAGGAGGAGGGATGGGCGGGGTCGGGCTCGGCGGAGCGGAGGGTGCCAGCTTCGAGCGCGTCGCGGAGACGTTCGAAGGCGTGAAGGGCTTCAGCGTTGCCGATGGCGGCGGGGCCCTGGGCGAACCAGTGGTCGATGAGCGGCTCTAATGCGTGGGGGTGTGCGGATTTCATGGATGTGTTGATTGTAGCGGTGTGGGCGGGGGTGGAGATGCAGGCGTTTGAGTTTGGCAGGGATGACTGGAGGTGTATGGGTGCTTTTTGTAGTGGCCGAGATATCCCATGGTGCTGGTGCCGCACCAACTCAGGATGTACTTGGAGCCGTTGAAGCGCCATCTTTCGAGGTCTGTGTCGCTCGCGGAGTCGTGAATGGAAAACAGGATGTCCGGGCTGGCGTGGTGAACGCCGTTGAGAACGGAGATTGCCTTGCCGCTGTCTTCAAGAATGATTTTGTTGTCTTGATCGAGTACCCAGGTCATGCAGTTGCCTACTGCACCGCACATGAGATACGTCTGGCCTGAGATGAAGGTGAGAGTTATGTTTGCTCGTTGAACAGTGAGCACAAAGAGGTTTTTCTTTGCTGTTGCGAGTTTCGTTGGATCCAAGTCGGTCGGATCGCCGCCGTCGAGGTGGTATTCGATTCTTGGTTCGAGCGTACGAAGAATTTCTGCTTGTCGTTGCGGTGGTAGCGAGTCTAGAGCGGTGGGCAAAGGGGTGTCGTCGATATGCCAGGTCTGTTGCTGGGCATTGGCGGAGAAGGTGAGCGCAAGGAGGAGTGCAAGGATTGCTGAGCGCATGGGAATCTTATTTTGCTGTCGAGGGGATTGCTGGTGCAAGCAAAATACAGGGGTCCTTCACTGCGTTCAGGATGACGGCGAAAAACAGGCAACGGCCCTTAGTTGGGCAGGAGGGTGAGGTCGTGGAGGAGGGATTTTAGTTTGGTGCGGGTGGTTTCGGTTACGGGGACCATGGGGAGGCGGAGGGTTTCGGAGCAGCGGCCGAGGAGGGCGAGGACGGCTTTGATGGGGGCGGGGCTGGGCTCGGTGAAGTGGGCCTGCATGAGGGCGAAGTAGCGGCTGTTGAGGGCTCGGGCTTCGGCCCAGGATTCGGGCGTTCCGGCGAGGGCGGCGGCCAGCATTTGGGACATCGGGCCGGGGATGGCGTTGGAGGCTACGGAGACGAGGCCTACTCCGCCGAGGGCGATGACGGGGAGGGCGAGGGCGTCGTCGCCGGAGAGGACGGCGAAGGTGGAGGGGGCGTGGGAGAGGAGCTCGGTGATCTGGCTCATGACGCCGCTGGACTCCTTGATGCCGACGATGTTGGGGAGCTCGGCGAGGCGGAGGACGGTCTCGGGGAGGAGATTGGTCGCGGTGCGACTGGGGATGTTGTAGAGGAGGATGGGGAGGTCGATGGCTTCGGCGATGGCCCGGAAGTGCTGGAACTGGCCTTCCTGGTTGGGGCGGTTGTAGTAGGGGTTCGCGGTGAGGATGCCGGTGAGGCCGGGGATGCGGGCGAGGCGCTGGGCGTTGAGGACAGCCTGGGCGGTGGAGTTGTGGGTGCAGCCTGCGAAGACGGGGACGCGACCGGCGGCGGCTGCGAGGGTGAGCTCGATGACGCGCTGGGTCTCGGGTTCGGTGAGGGTGGAGGCTTCGCCGGTGGTTCCGCAGGGGATGAGGAGAGAGACGCCGTTGTCGATCTGGGAGTGGACGAGCGAGGTGAGGGCGGGCTCGTCGAGGGAGCCGTCGGGGAGGAAGGGGGTGACGAGCGCGGTGCCGCAGCCTTGAAGTTTCATACCGAGGGAAGTTTAGCTTGGATCGCTGTGGGACTGCTTGGTGGCGTGGAAGGCCTCGGTTTGCTCGACGATCTTTTTGGGAGGAATGAGCCAAAGGATGGCGACCACGGCGATCATGCTGAGGGCGATGATCGGTGAGAGGTAGGCGGCGGGAATGGCACCAAGGTAGAGAGCGGCGGAGGCGATCTGCTTGATAGGGCTGCTGGCGAGGGGTTGGGTGGTGTGGCCGTGGATGGCGGTGGAGAGGAGTATCCAGGTGACGGCGGGGAGAGCGCAGGTGAACGAGTAGAGGGCGACAGAGAAGGAGGTGATACCGCGGATTCCGACCCAGTTGGTGGCCCAGGGGATGAGAGAGAGGGAGAAGAGGAGAGCGAGGTTGGCCCAAAGGATGCCGTGGCTGACCTGCTCGAGGTCGTCGGTGAGGTAGTGGTGATTGACCCAGTAGATGCCGATCTGGACAAAGCTGAGGAGATAGACGGTGATGAGGGGGAGGAGCTCGCGGAGGCCGTCGAGGTTGGAGATGTCTATGGCGGGGACGTGGAGTTCGAGCACCATGATGGTGATGATGACGGCGATGACTCCGTCGGAGAAGGCTTCGAGGCGGTCTGGGGAGAGGGGCTTGGACATGGGCTCTGCACGGCTCGGGTGCTTTGGGGAAGGATACAGCGTGAGGGCCTGCCCGATCAGTGTAAATGTGCCGTTTGAAAGGGGAGAACAGGCAAGGACAAAGGCGAGAAGCAGATTCCTCCGCTGCGCTGCGGAATGACAGCCAGAAAAGCAAGGGCAAATACAACTGCAAAGGCGCTTCTAGCTTCTAGCAAAGGCAAAGGCAAGATCAAGAGCGAATGCAGGGGTCTCTCCACTGCGCTTCGCTTCGCTTCGGTCGAGAAGACGGGGATTGGTGAGGGAGCGGAGGCTATGGGTGCGGGGTGTGGTGGTAGACGGCGAGGACCATGCCGAGGGTGAGGAGGGCGATGAAGATTTCGCCGAGGACTCCGACGAGGATGGGGCGCCAGCCCTGGTGGATGAGGTCTCGGAGTTGGGTGCGGAGGCCTACTCCGGCGAAGGCGGGGAGGAAGGCCCACTTGGAGAGGTTGGAGAGGGAGTTGAGCTGCGGCGGGGTGAAGAAGCCGACCGTGGCGAGGATGGAGAGGGCTACGAAGCCGAGGATGAACTTGGGGAACTTCTGCCAGAGGAAGAGGGCTTTGTGCTCGACTCGCGCGGCCTTGCCCTGCGAGGCCCAGTAGATGGCGTAGCCAAGGACGACGAAGCCGATGAAGGAGGAGCGGGCGGTCTTGGCGAGGACGGCGAAGCGGCCGGCGGTGTCGCCGTAGAGGGCTCCGGTGACGGTGGCTTCGGCGGTGTTGTCGACGGCAAGGCCGGTCCAGATGCCGAAGGACTGCTGGCCCATGTGCAGGGCGTGGCCGATGGCGGGAAAGGTGAAGAGGGCTAAGGCTCCGAGGGCTAGGATGGCGGCGATGGCGGTGGAGGTGTCCTCTTCGTCGGAGTCGATGGCGCCCTGGGCGGCCATGATCGCGGTCACTCCGCAGATGGAGCTGCCGATGGCGAGGAGGCTGGTGAGCTTGGGTGGGAGCTTGAAGATGCGGCCGAGGAGGGTCATCACGGTGAGGGACAGGATGAGCTCGATGGCTACGAGGCCGAGGGACATGCCTCCGATGCGGAGGACGTCGCCGAGGACGAACTTGGCGGCGACGAGGACGATGCCGAGCTTGAGCCAGAGCTCGTAGGTGGCGATTCCGGGACGGAAGATTTGCGGGAGGGTGAAGGTGTTGGAGAGGAGGAGGCCGAGGATGATGGCCCAGAGGACGTACTCGACTTGCGGGAAGTAGTGGTGATGCGCGCGGAGGTAGAGGCCGAGGGACTCGAGGGCTTTGCCGGTGAGGCCGATGGCGAAGAGAAGAAGGGTTCCGGGGATCAGCGCGAGGAATTGCTGCGATCGCGAGGGCTGGCGAGCGGATGTGGGCAGCGAGATGGCGGCGGAAGACAAGGGCTGGTTGCTAGTTGCTGGTAGTGCCTGGTTACCAGGTGATGTGGTGGATGACGTTGAGGCGGATGAGGGCGGCGAAGGTGAGGGCGATGATGATCGCGGCGGCGTCTACGTTGAAGGAGAGTTTGCGGTGGTGGATGGGGGATTCCATGGGAACTCCTGTGCGGGTGGTCTGGATTGTGGAGGGGATTGGGCTCAGAAACACGAAACCCACGCTGCTGAGAAGCTGTGCGTGGGTGTTTGAGCTTGCGGGCGAAGTTTGTGGGTTCGCTTAGAGCAGACAGACACCGGCGCGACAGCGCGGCATGCGACAACACATGCAACAGAAGGCGGCGGTGTGGTGGGTCTGGTTCATCTCTAGTGTTGAGCTTAGGTCGTGTGCGGACCGATGTCAAGGTGCTGCGCGGGCGTTCGATTGTTTGCTATGTCGGGTGGGGCGGGTTTTAGGGGGGTACCCCCCCCTCCCCCCTGGTTTTGTAAGATCAATGGAATCAACAGATACGATTTCCGCAGGCTGTAAGCCGCTAGTTTCAGGCGGGTTACGGGCGAAGTACCTATTTCTATTGGGGTTCGCTGGTTTGGGGGCTGGGGGGAATTATCCCCTGATTCAATTGTAGCTGGTGGGTGGGGGTAAGTATGCCAGGTTTGGAAAAGATTTATCGGTAGTGTTGACAGGGGGTTTGGAGATTTTTGGGGTCCGTGGGGCTTGACAGGTTTTGCGCGGACGGCGGCAGTTAGGTGGTGGGTTTGGGGATGGGCAGGGGCGATTCGCGCGTACCCGCGCGAAGGCCCACCCATGTCGCATGAAGCCGCGCCATGAATGGGGCACCCGGCGCGGACGGCTGGGGGGATGGGCGGGGCGAGGGCAGGGGGTGGTCTTGGGGAGGGGCGTGGGCGGTCGCGCGTCTTAACGCGCGATAACCCACCCTGTCGCGATGAAGCCGCGCCGAGGATGGGGCACCCGGTAGAGATTGGACGGGGGCGGCTGCGAGTCTCTCCACTTCGCTGCGCTTCGGTCGAGATGACAGGGATTGTACCGATGGCCGTAGTTAGGTGGTGGGGCTTGGAGAGGGACGGATGAGGTGGGTTGGATATGCTGCGGGCTGATGTCTCAGAAACGAGACCTGGGGGAGACTTGGTAATCGTTACTTATGTGCAAAGAAGGGCAGTAGTGCAAGGACGATAGAGAGGATACCAAGCGACAGAGATAGAAGTGCGATCCAGCTCGCAAGACGAAATGCAGGGTCCGGATGCGATACTGCCATTTGAGGTCGCTCGTACCATTTGGCACGTTTAATTGTTAGCTCGATGGGGGCGTGGATGTCTTCTGCTTCATTCGTCAGGATAAGCCAACCTACGTAATCCAAAATGATCTGTGCGGGTAAGTCGTCGTCCGATTTGAGGCTTCCAGAAAAACGCATATTGCGAAAAATAGAACCGTGCTTGGAGGACAATTTAAACCACTTTCCGTGTGCTTGACGCCGTTTTTTCTTGCCTGAAATTCCTTTCTCTTCAGAAATAAGTCTCCATGAAATCGCGCACCAACCCGCTGCCAAACCAGTGTTTTCGTTGAGCGCTGTAGGACTTAGGCGTTTGAAATTGCGTTTGATTTCGTTCACTGGTGAAGTTCACTCCGGTATGGTTTAGGCGATGGCGGAGGCTACTAAGGCTTTGGCTTCGCTTTGGATTTGGGTTAGGTGGGTGGGGCCGTTGAAGGATTCGGCGTAGATTTTGTAGACGTCTTCGGTGCCGGAGGGGCGGGCGGCGAACCAGCCGTTTTCGGTGGTGACTTTGAGGCCTCCGATGCTGGCGTGGTTGCCGGGGGCTTCGGTGAGGATGGCGGTGATGGGTTCTCCGGCGAGATGGGTGGCGGTGACTTGCGCGGGGCTGAGTTTGGAGAGCTTGGCCTTTTCATCTTTGGTGGCTGCGGCGTCGACTCGCTGGTAGACGGGGGCTCCGTATTTTGCGGTGAGGTCGGCGTAGAGTTGGCCGGGGTCTTTGCCGGTTACGGCGGTCATTTCGGCTGCAAGGAGGCCGAGGATGAGGCCGTCTTTGTCGGTGGTCCAGACGTGGCCGTTGCGGCGGAGGAAGGTGGCACCTGCGGACTCTTCTCCTACGAAGCCGAGGGTGCCGTCGATCAAGCCGTCGACGAACCACTTGAAGCCTACGGGGACTTCGAGCATGGGGCGGTTGAGGCCTTTGGCTACTCGGTCGATGATGCTGGAGGAGACGAGGGTTTTGCCGATGCCGACGTTGGCGGACCAGTCGGGGCGGTGGGTGAAGAGGTACTGGATGCAGACGGCGAGGTAGTGGTTGGGGTTGAGGAGGCCGGAGTTGCGGGTGACGATGCCGTGGCGGTCGTGGTCGGTGTCGCAGGCCCAGGCTACGTCGAACTTGTCCTTGTTGGCGATCATGCTGGCCATGGCGAAGGGGGAGGAGCAGTCCATGCGGATGCGGGAGTCCCAGTCGAGGGTCATGAAGCGGAAGGTGGGGTCGACGAAGGGGTTGAGGATGTTGAGGTCGAGGTGGTAGAGGTCGGCGATGCGTGGCCAGTAGTGGACGCCGGCTCCGCCGAGGGGGTCGACGGCGAGGGTGAGGGTGGTGTCGGCGAGGGGGGCGAAGTCGATGACGTTGGCGAGGTCGGTGACGT
>JAJYCQ010000030.1 GCA_021778315.1 Acidobacteriota bacterium
ATGCCGCCAGCAGCTTGCATCTCAAATCATCCGAATATGCCTTCGCCATCCCTATCGATGTCGCGGTCCGTCAGAGCAATTATAGTGTACACCTGATAGAGAAATGCTCTAAATCCTCCTGCAGCAGCACGACCCGCACTCCTCGATTTAGTCGCGCAACCTCAAGAAAATAAACTTGCTCCCCTCACCGCAACTAGGCCCTCCTCCCTGTGTCTACCTATCCGAACGCAACGGCAGCATGATCGAAGCCGAGGCGAAAGAAACACCCGCAAGATTCGCGGGAGACGGAGACACCACCATGAAACTCATCCACGTTCTACTCGCCGCAGCGATGGTTGCCATCCCCGCATCAAGCTTTGCGCAGACCACCGCAGCCCAGCGCCATCACATTGCGGCTCGTAAAGAAAATCAGCAGGACCGCATCGCGCAAGGCGTGAAGAGTGGCCAGTTGACGCCCCGTGAAACGGCGCATCTGGAGAACCATCAGGCCGCCATCAATAAGGAAGAGCGCGGCATGCGAGTTGCCGACGACGGCCACCTGACCGCCCAGGATCGCCACACTCTTGCCCGTCAGCAGAACCGCCAATCCGCAAAGATTTACCAGGACAAGCACAACAATCGTACCGATCCCGGCGTAGCCCCAGCCGCTCCGGCAGCCGCGGCTGCTCCCATCGCCCCTAAGTAGTGCCTCGCATCAACCAGCCAACACGAAGGCCCCCGGAACCCTCGGCGGCCTTCGTGTTCGCTAGTTCATAGCCATCAGCGCAGCCATCGTCTCAATCCCGTCCCACAGATTCTGCATCCGAAGATTCTCATTCGCAGCATGCTGATTGTCGTCGTGATTCGCAATCGGAATCGACAGCGTCGGCGACCCTGAAGCCCGCTCCATCGCATCCAGCGGCACCGTTCCCCCCGACGTCGGCAGCAGAATCACGCTCCCCCTCGCACTCTCCACCGCCTTCACTACCTCCTGCGCTATCGGCAGATTCATCGCCGTCCGCAGCGGAGCCTCCCCCTCATCCAGCACCATCCGCGCCACCCGAGGATGCGTCGTGCGCTCCTCCACCGTCGGCTCGCTCGAGGTCACAAAGTATCCCTGCGAGCGGACATAATCCACCACCCGCTCCTGCTGTATCCGAGCCTGCTCCCCGACCACCAGTCGCAGATCGATGCTCGCCGTTGCCTTCGACGGAATCGAATTCGTAGCCTGCGCCCCTGTCTTCCCGGCCGTCACGCCCGTCACCTCCAGCGACGGCTGATTCAGCAGCGCCAGCAGGTGCTCGCCCCCTCCCATCGAGCTACCCAGCGCAAACTCCTTGCGCAGCATCGCGTCATTCACCGGAGCCGCCGCCAGCGCACTCTGCTCCAGCGTCCCGAGCGGAGCAATGCCATCATAAAAATGCGGAATCAACACATGCCCCCCTGCGTCCTTCATCCCCGCCAGCAACTGGGCCAGCATCATCGCCGGGTTCGGAGCCCAGTTCCCATAATGCCCGCTGTGCAAAGGATGCTCCGGTCCATACACCGTCAACTCAAGGTGCGCATCGCCGCGTGCGCCAAACAGAATCACCTGCTTCCGCGTCTGATCGATCGGCCCATCGCACACCAGCCAGACGTCGCCCGTAATCAGCTTGCGATGCTCATCCAGAATCTGCTCCAGGTGCGGAGAGCCAGCCTCTTCCTCCCCTTCCCAGATGAATCGCAGGTTCGCCTTCAGAGGAAAATTCGCAGCCTGCAGCGCAGTCAAAGCCGTGAGCTGCGCAAAGATCGCGGCCTTGTCATCGCCCGCGCCGCGAGCATACACCCGAGCCTCGCCCTCCACCTCCTTCACCACCGGGGCAAATGGAGGAGTCGCCCAATCCGACGCGACCACCGGCTGCCCATCATAGTGCGCATAAAACACAATCGTCCGCGTCGCTCCCTCCACCTTCAGCTCTCCATACACCACCGGAGGAACATTCTCAGGAAGCTCCGGAGCCGCAAGCAGCACCGCCGGAATACCATGCGCCCGAAGTTGCTGTAGCAGGTAAGCAGCGTTGCGCCGCAGCCCGGCAGGGTCCGCCGCCACATTCGGCAGCCTCAGAAACTCCTCAAACTGCGCCGTCAACTGGTCATGCCGCGAAGCCGTGTAGGCCTGCGCAATCTTCGGCGCAGGCAGCGGTGCAGCGGTCTGCGCCGAAGCCGCTGCGACAACCAACAAAGCTGCGAACAGTGGCAAAAATCGTGTGCGAAGCATGCGGCCAAACTACCATAATTCGCCCCCGCATGGCCCAAACGAGCAACGGGCACAGCCGAAGCCGTGCCCGTCACGCAGACCCAATCCAAACTTAGTAGCGGTAATGGTCGGGCTTGTACGGCCCTTCCACCGGAACGCTCAGATACGCTGCCTGCTTGGCCGTGAGCGTCGTCAGCTTCACGCCGATCTTCTCCAGGTGCAGCCGCGCAACCTCTTCGTCCAGATGCTTCGGCAGAATGTAAATGCCGACCTTGTACGCGTCCTTGTTCTTCCACAGGTCGAGCTGCGCCAGCGTCTGATTACTGAAGCTAGCCGACATCACGAAGCTCGGGTGCCCCGTCGCGCAGCCCAGGTTCACCAGCCGTCCCTCCGCCAGCACAAAGATCGCATTGCCATTCTCGAACGTGTACTTGTCCACCTGCGGCTTGATGTTCTCGCGCACAGCGCCCTTGTAGGCATTGAGCGGTTCCATCTGGATCTCATTATCGAAGTGTCCGATGTTGCAGACAATCGCCTGGTCTTTCATCTTCTTCATGTGCTCGAGCGTAATGATGTCGACGTTGCCCGTGCAGGTCACATAGATGTCGCCGCGGCCCAGTGTCTCCTCGAGCGTCGTCACCTCGTAGCCCTCAATCGCCGCCTGCAGCGCATTGATCGGATCCACCTCGGTCACAATCACGCGAGCTCCAAGTCCGCGCAGGCTCGCCGCCGAACCCTTGCCCACATCGCCATAGCCGCACACCACCGCGACCTTGCCCGCAACCATCACATCGGTAGCGCGCTTGATGCCGTCGACCAGCGACTCGCGGCAGCCATACAGGTTGTCGAACTTGCTCTTTGTCACCGAGTCGTTGACGTTGATCGCCGGCACCAGCAGCGTTCCGTTCTCCATCATCTTGTACAACCGGTGCACGCCCGTCGTGGTCTCCTCGGACACGCCGCGCCACTCCTTCGCAACATCGGTCCAGCGAGTCGGATACGCAGCGTGAACCTTCTTCAGCAGGTCCTTGATCACGCCCTCTTCCTGCGAACCCGATGGCGAATCCACCCACTTGTCGCCCTTCTCCATCTCGACGCCCTTGTGAATCAGTAGCGTCACATCGCCGCCATCGTCGATCACCAACTGCGGTCCAAGCAGCCCGCCCTTGCCGTCCGGGAAGCTCAGCGCCTCATTCGTGCACCACCAGAATTCCTCCAGCGACTCGCCCTTCCACGCAAACACCGGCACGCCCGCCGCCGCGATCGCTGCCGCTGCATGGTCCTGCGTCGAGAAAATATTGCAGCTCGCCCAGCGCACATCGGCGCCCAGGTCGACCATCGTCTCAATCAGCACGGCGGTCTGGATCGTCATGTGCAGCGATCCCGTCACGCGCACGCCCGCCAGCGGTTTGCCCGCCGCGTACTTGTGGCGAATCGACATCAGGCCGGGCATCTCCTGCTCCGCGATGCTGATCTCTTTGCGGCCCCACTCCGCAAGGCCGATGTCGGCTACCTTGTACGTTGCCTTTACCTGTTCCAATGTCGCTGTCGCCATAAGTTCTCCTTGAAATCTCAGCTTTAACAGTATCAAACTGTTTGTGGATGCGGTGGCTTTATCTGCCCGCCACAGGCCCCGCGAGGCCCCACCGATTGATGCGGTAGTACGTCCTATTCCGCACATTCGATGAACTGAATCTCATCTCAGCGATCTCCGCCCATCGCCTCCGCCGCCTTCAGTTCTTTCCACACCGCCTCCACCTGCTGCTCCAGTTGCTCAATGTCCCCATCGTTGTGCAGCACCACGCAGTCTCCCGCATACCCGGTCAAATGCTGCACCCGAAGCCGCCGCCGCGCATCCGCCTCAAACCCCTCGCGCTCCTCAGCCGTCAGCGTCCGGCCCGCCGCAATGCGATCCACAAAGCGAGCGATCTTCTCCTCCTCCGGTGCCTCCACCAGCAGGATGCGATCGAAGCGCCCCCGCCACGTCCCCTCGGGAGCATGTGTCGTCGAAAAAATCAGCGCCGACTCCACCACCACAATCGCATGCGGATTCGTCGAGCCCAGCTCCGCTACCTGCTTCGCCTGCGCCTCCAGCACCGCCGGATGAACAATCTCGTTCAACTCATCCACCCGCGGATGCGCCGGATCGAACGCCAGCGCCGCCAGCCTCCGACGATCCAGCGTCCCGTCCTCCGCCACCACTCCCTCGCCAAACTTCGCCACAACTTCAGCGAACACCGGCTGCCCCGGCTGCATCAACGCGCGTCCCATCTCATCTGACGAAAGCACCACCGCTCCGCGCTCCGCCAGCATCCGCGCCACCGTCGACTTACCGCTCCCCAGATCTCCTGTCAGCCCTACCCTCAGCATCGTCGCCTACCCTCTCCGCAGCCGCGCGGCCTTCACCGTATTCGACATCAGCATCGCAATCGTCAGCGCCCCAACGCCTCCCGGAACAGGAGTATATGAGCTCGACCGCGCGAACGCCGCCGGGTCCACGTCTCCCACCAGCGTCGATCCTCGCTTCGCAAACCCCGCCCGCCGCGCCGCGTCGCCAGGGAAGAATCGCTCCAGCTCCGCCTCCCCCGTCAGCCGGTTGATCCCCACGTCAACGATCATTGCCCCCGGCCGCACCATCTCCGGAGTCACAAACCCCGGCCGCCCAATCGCCGCCACCAGGATATCCGCCTCCCGCGTAATCGCCCCCAGATCCCTCGTCTGCGAGTGGCAGATCGTCACCGTCGCCGAAGCATTCAGCAGCATCGCCGCAACCGGCTTGCCCACAATATTCGACCGCCCCAGCACCACCGCCCGCTGCCCCGCAACCGGAATCTTGCTCCTCCGCAGCATCTCCATAATCCCCGCCGGAGTGCACGGTGCAAGAATTTGCTCCATCGGAAATCCATTCAGCAGCCTTCCCACGTTAACCGGATGAAAGCCGTCGACGTCCTTGGCAGGATCGACAGCTTCCAGTAGTCGCGCCGTATCGACGTGCGCGGGGAGAGGCAGCTGAATCAAAATGCCGTCAATCTCCTCGCGCGCGTTGAGTGACCCCACCAGTTCCAGCAGTTCGTCCGTCGTCGCACTCGCCTCGGGCGCGTGCATTTCGGAGTAAATCCCCAGCTCGGCGCACGTTTTTACCTTGCTGCGAACATAAATCTCGGAGGCAGGAACCTTGCCCACCAGGATCACCGCGAGCCCCGGTATATACCCGCGATCTCGCGCCGCCGCAATCGCTGCGGCTACCTCTGACTTGATCTCCGAAGCAAGTACGATGCCGTTCAAGACCACCGGCGCCGACGCGATAAAAGACATGAGACTCAGGATATCGTGCCCGAGCCAGTTTCAGCCGATGAGTGTAATCGTAACGAGAAGTGAATAGTTTGATTGCAGCATAAAGATACTTTGCATGATTGCAACCAAAATGTTTCTTATGTCTTCTAACAGACATAGCCGCAGCCAAGAGCCGCGGTCCGAAGGAGGCCGATAGTGAGCGTTTCTGATGACCGGACCTATGTTGAACAATTCACGCCCACCGACCTCATGACGTTGCGCAACGAACTGTTGCAGTCCGGAGTCGATTCCTTCCAGGCCGCCGAAATCGTCACCAACTTCCTCAGTGGCCGCGGCTACGGCGTCTCCAAGCATGAGGCCCGCACCGCCGCGTCGCGCATTGAAGGCGCTGGCTGCACCGCCGCCCACATTCAGGCTGAACTCGAACGAGTCGCGCTAGCGATGTAGCTGCTATGTCGATGTAGCTGCACCCCTACTGCGTGATCTCGCCCTCAGGCTCATCCGTCGGCGAATCGATCTCTGCTTGAAATCCCTCCAGCATCCGCTCCAGAAACGCCCCTTCGTCCAGGTCTTTGTGATGCAGCGACTCTGCATTCACGATGTGCCGCGCCAGGTCCGCCAGCACAATTCCCCACGCAAACGGGTCTTCCCACGCGCCCGACCGCAGACTGACATGCTGCCCCTGCTCTGCCACCCACACGCGAAGCAGCTCAAACGAGGCCTTGTCGCGAGTAGCCGCTGGAGGTGGATCTAAAAACTTATTGGATGCCATACGACGCTCCTGTATCTCTGCTGTGACACAAACACTTCTCTTTGAGCTTATGCCTTCCGTCGAGCTTACGCGTCACCGCGCCGCCAGCATGGCCTCAATACCCGGATTCACCTCGGCTTCGGCAAACTCCGCCGCTACCCGGATCGCGTTCATCACGGCGCGCTCATTCGACGAGCCATGTCCCACAATACAAACGCCCCGCACCCCCAGCAGCGGCGCTCCGCCATACTCCGAGTAGTCCAGCCGCTTCTTGAACGCCTTGAACGCCTTCTGCGACAGCATCGCACCCACCTGCGACGTCACCGTCGACTTCAAACTCTCGCGCAGCGACGAACTCACCAGCTTCGCTAACCCCTCGCTGGTCTTCAGCGCCACGTTTCCCACAAACCCATCGCAAATCACCACGTCTGCGGCGCCGTTATACAGGTCCCGCCCCTCCACATTGCCCACGAAGTTTAGCTTCAACTCGCGCAGCAGGGGAAACGTGTCTCGAGTCAATGAGTTGCCCTTCGAATCCTCTTCGCCAATCGACAGCAGCCCCACCCGCGGATGCGTCACCCGCAGCACGTTCTTCGCGTACATGTGGCCCATCACTGCGAATTGCACAAGGTTTTCCGGGTCGCAATCCACATTTGCTCCCACGTCCAGCAGCACGCACGGTTGACCCGTGCTCGTCGGCAGCAGCGCCGCCAGCGCCGGACGATCCACCCCGGCCAGCGATCCCAGCACCATCTTCGCCGTAGCCATCGCCGCGCCCGTATTGCCCGCCGTAATGAACCCGGCCGCGCGCCCCTCGCGCACCATCTTCAACCCCACCCGCATGGACGAATCGCGCTTGGACCGGACGGCCTGCGCCGCCTTGTCCTCCATGCTGATCCACTCGCTGGCCTGCGCAATAAAGATCGGCAGCCGCTCTTTATTGCGTCCAAATCCCTGGCTCGCGTGGCTCTTCAGAGCCTCCCGCAATTTCGGACGCAACATGTCCTCCGGCCCCACCAGGTGGACGCGAACGTCCAGCAGGCGGCAGGCCAGGATGGCCCCACGAATCTCAGGCTCCGGGGACTTATCGGTCCCCATGGCATCGAGGACGATGTCTATCGGCATGGTTCCGGTCGGCTCAAGAATCTTTCAGGTTGAGTGGAAAGTTAGCCGCGCAGCGCCCAAGACGCTGCCACGGCCGATAAACTAGACCGTTCCCTTGACCGCTTCGATCGCACGGCCCTTGTACTCGCCGCACTTCTTGCACACCCGGTGAGGAAGCTTCTTCTCTCCGCAGTTCGGGCAGTTGGAGACGCCCACGGGCGTCAGAAAGTCGTGGCTACGGCGCTTTGCAGTGCGCTGCTTGGAGTGCCGGCGCTTTGGATTAGGCATGGTGAAACCTCTTCTGAATATTGGCCAGCCAGCTCGGAGCTCTGCGGCCGAAATCTTTTGAAAACTCAAAACTTGCGGTCGTTTAACGTCAAACGTTTGCCGCCTCAGGACTTAGGCGCAACCGAAATTCCGGCCAAAACGGCTAACCGGGGATCGATCGGCTTCTCTACACACTCACAGCTTGCGAGGTTGCGATTGATGCCGCAATGCGGGCAAAGTCCCTTGCAGTCCTCCTGGCAGAGCGTCCGTCCGGGCAGGGTAAGGAGCACCTGCTCACGCACGGCGTCCTCCAGCAGCAGGCCGCTCTCTTCATAATACCCGATTTCCGTCTCATCTTCCGTAATCGCGCGTTCTCCCGCCTCCGCATCCACTCCTCCGGGCCGGAAAATCAGGTCAAACGTCCCATTCAGCGGCTGCTGCACTGGCTCCAGGCACCTCGCGCAAAGCTGCTCAAAGTTCCCCGAAAAGCTCGCCCGCAGCCGGATATCCTGCACAAACTCCTTCGGCCCGCGATGTTCCACGATCAGTTCCGCCTGCCCTTTCAGCTTCAGCGGCCCCACCTGCCGAATATCAGGGGCATACTCAATCGCTCCTGCGGCCAACGACTCATCCAGCTTTAACGGCTCATCCACTAACTGTGCGGGGGTTATCAACATCCCTTAACCGTAGGACGCCCCCGCCCCCACGTCAACAAACCACCGCACTTCACGGAATCAGCCCCTATTCCTCGAAGCTAATGAACGGCCAGTTGGAGTGATTGGGACGTCACGCTGGTTGTGCTGACCGTAGACAATGGCGTTGAGTTGCTCGAAAATATGGGGGAAAAAGCGAACATGCTTGTGGTGTTGGGTCCCTTTGATCCAGCTGAAACCTGTGTCATCGTGTAAATATTTCCGGCAGCATCACGGCGCACATTCCCCACAAAATAAGTAAGCGAAATGGAGCCGCCCAGAATAACAGTGTTCAAGGGTGAAGCTGCTCCACTGGCACTCGCGGAAAACTCTTCCAACACCACATTGCCTTGCCTATTCGTAGTGGCAAAGAGATTGTTGCTCGCATCCACGGCCACACCGCCGAATATGTTTGAACCTGTGATCATCCGCACAGGCACAGCAGAGCCCGTTTGCGTAGATGAAAAAATATCAATAAATCCGCTTCCACTTGTCGATCCGGCAACATAGACGTTTCCCGAAGCATCCGTAGCGACGTCCCCGATTACTTGGAAGTTTGTTATCCGCAAGCTGCGCAGCGGTGCTTCGTCGTTGCTGGCCGTAGCGGAGTAGATGTTTACAGTGTCGCTGCCCATTCCAACGTACAGAAGCCCTGCGGAATCGACGCTAAGTTCAAACGGCGAGGAGGGCACATTGAGAACACGCAAAGGCGTTGCCGCTCCAGTTGAGTTGGCGGCAAATACAAAAACCTGGCTCTGGCAACCGACATAGATATCTCCTGAAGAATCGGTTGCCACGGAATAGGCCAGTCGCGTCGCAGGCAAGGTCAGCGTCCCTGTCGCGGAGGCGCTCCATCTTCCGTTGTAGAGAATTGATCAATGTCATTGTTCGCTTTATCGACCAGATAAATAACGGTCGCCGCAGGTGTCACAACAGGCGGGGCAGTTTGATTTACAGCGGAAACTCCGCTCGAACATCCGGCGAAAAGAATCAGGGCAGTTGCCGGCGCGCCTGCGCAAATCTTCCACCTGGTGTCGATAGCAGCGCGCATCGAAAATCCTTCAACCAACTCTGAATTTCTTGAGCCCTACTCTATCCCGTGATTTGAACGACGGCAAGCCCTCAAAGGAACAGCCGAATCCCCGCCACCCCCGCGGCCCCCGCCTCCGCGCACACCGCAGCACTTCCCTCCGTCACACCTCCCAGCGCCAGCACCGGAGTTCCCCCGGCCACCTCGCAAGCCTCCCGCAGCGCCTCCAGCCCCACCCCGGCCACTACCACCGTCCCCTCCACCCGCTTCTCAAACACCGGCCCAAACAAGATCAAATCCACGCCATGATCCACCGCCCGCCGCACCTCCTCCAGGCTGTGGCACGAGGCGCTCACCACCGCCGCCGCCCTCCCCGCCCCCGCAAACACCCTCCGCACCTGCTCCGTCGTCAACTCCCAGGGCCGCGACGTCAGATGCACTCCCGCCGCCCTCGCGGCGACGGCCACATCCGCCCTGCCATTCACCAGCAGCTTGGTCCCGTCCCCACGCTCCGCAAATACCTCGACCATCGCCCGCGCCACCCGAACCAGATCCCCCGCCTCCAACTCCTTCTCCCGAAGTTGCACATACGCAATGCCTTCCACCGACCATCGCCGTGCCTGCACGATCGTCGCCTCACACAATCCCGCATCCGTCCCGCTCGTAATGGCATACCGCAGCATGCCGCCAGTGTAGTCCCGGCTCCCTCTCGCGAGCTCGCGTAGTCAACCCAGCCAATTACCGCGTCCAATAGGTCTATGATGAGATTCGGCCGTCTCGACGAGCCCGAATTGCCCTGCTGCACTTATCACTCACCTTCACGGAGACGTACTCCCATACGCCTATGCCCAGTGTCTACGACCTCATCGTGATCGGTTCCGGACCCGCCGGCCAGCGCGCGGCCATCTACGGAGCCAAGTTAGGTAAAAAAGTAGCCCTCGTCGAGATGCGAGAGGTCGTCGGCGGTGCCTGCATCAACACCGGCACCATCCCCTCCAAGACCATGCGAGAGGCCGTCCTCCACCTCTCCGGCTACAACTACAAGTCCATCTACGGCATGAACTACCGTGTCAAAGAGCGCATCACGATGGCCGACCTCGCCTTCCGCATTCAGCACGTCATCAAGACCGAAATCGACGTCACCGAGGCCCAACTCTCGCGCAACAACATCGAAATGCTCACCGGAGTCGCCAGTTTCGTCGACCCCACCCACATCAAGGTCACCAACTCCAAAGGCTCCAGCGTCTACGAAACCACCAGCGTCCTCATCGCCACCGGAACCAAGCCCGCCAGCTCACCCAAGGTCCCCATCAACGGCACCACCATCATCAACTCCGATCAGGTCCTCGAGCTCACCAACCTGCCCAAGACCATGATCATCGTCGGAGGAGGTGTCATCGGAGTCGAGTATTGCTGCATGTTCGCCGCCCTCGGCGTCCGCGTCACCCTCATCGAGCGCCGCCCCCGCCTCCTCGAGTTCGCCGATCAGGAGATCATCGAGGCCCTCAGCTATCACCTCCGCGACGCCCGCGTCACCATGCGACTCAACGAAGAAGTCCAGTCCGTCGAAGAGTCCGAGGGCAGCGTCACCGCCTACCTCGAGTCCAACAAAAAAGTTCAGGGCGACACCCTCCTCTACGCCGTCGGCCGCCAAGGCAACGTCGACGAGCTCGACCTCGCCAACGCCGGAATCGAAGCCGATCAGCGAGGCCGCATCCCCGTCGACAAAAACTTCCGCACCCGTACCCCCAACGTCTTCGCCGTCGGCGACGTCATCGGCTTCCCCTCGCTCGCCTCCGTCTCCATGGAGCAGGGCCGCATCGCCGCCGCCCGAGCCTTCGGAGACGAGTCCATCGTCTCCAACCCCAGCTTCTACCCCTACGGCATCTGGACCATCCCCGAGATCAGTTTCCTCGGCAAGACAGAAGAACAGCTCACCGAAGAAGATGTTCCCTACGAAGTCGGCGTCGCCTACTACCGCGAGATCGCGCGAGGCCAGATTCGAGGCGACACCACCGGCCGCCTCAAGCTCATCTTCCATCGCGAAACCCGCTCCCTGCTCGGCGTCCACATCATCGGCGAAGGAGCCAGCGAACTCGTCCACATCGGCCAGGCCGTCATGGCGCTCGGAGGCAAGCTCGACTACTTCGTCGAAACCGTCTTCAACTATCCAACCCTGGCCGAGTGCTACAAGGTCGCCGCCTTCAACGGCCTCAATCGCGTCCGGGTAGAGTGATCGTTCGTCCGCAACGCCCCTACCGTCAGCGTTTGACGACGATAGGTCAAGCAAGCTACGTTTCAGACCGGAATCACGGGTGATACGTCAAAACGATGCGAGGCACGCATCCAGCGTTCACTCCAAGGAGCAGAAGGGTGAAAGAGATCAAATCCACGGCAGCGGCAGGGCAGCCAAAGACCATCGGAGTCGTGCTGTCCGACCACATCTACGCCGGCCTGCTCATCGACCACGTCCTGCAGGGCAGCCTCCACCGCTCGCCCCACGACAGCGATCCGCTCGACACCGAAGAGAGCAGCTCCATGATCGAGATGCCCACCGAAGCCGTCGTCGACGCCATCTGCGAGCTCATCCTCGAAGTCGCCGCCGCCGAAAAGGAATCCATCGCTGCCGTCGGCATCGCCATCCCCGGCCTCGTCCGTCAGGGAGTTGTCGAAGAGGCCCCCAACCTCCAGCAGCTCAAGGGTGCCCGAATCCAGGAGTTCGTCTCCCGAGGCCTCGCCCTGCACGGCATTCACGCCCCCATCGTCATCGTCAACGACGCCGACGCCATGGCCGCTGGCCTCGCCTCCCGCCACGGCAAACTCGACAGCATCATCCGCGTCTGGACCCTCGGCACCGGAATCGGCTACGGCGTCTATCCCTCCGAAGACGGTGTCTGGGAGGGTGGCCACGTCGTCGTCTCCCTCGACGACAAAGAAAACTTCTGCGGCTGCGGTGGCCGCGGCCATCTCGAAGGCATTATGGGCCACCGCTCCATGCGTCTCCGCTTCCTCGACATGGAGCCCGAAGAGGTCTTTGAAGCCGCCAACCGCCGCCACAATCCCGACCCCCGCTGCCTCGAGTTCAAGCATCTCTGGCACAAGGCCCTGGCCGCCGCCACCGCCACCTCCATCCACCTCCGCGGCGCCGGAAAGTTCTATCTCACCGGCCGCAATATCCACTTCCTCGACCTCAACATGCTCAAGGACTACCTCCACCAGATGGTCAAAATGAGCCCCCTCCAGAGCTACATGCTCGAAGTCGTCCCCGACGACGAAACCGACCGCATCATCGGAGCCGCCGTCGCCGCCGAACAGCTAGCCGGCCGCTAACCCTGCCGCTGCTTGCCGGCAGGGGGATACTGCTGCGCGCCGTGAAGCAACCGGAGTATCTCCACGAACTCTTCCTTCACCCGGTACACGGCAACGTACGGTGTTCCGGAGAGAATCAGTTCGCGAGTGCCAACTACGCCCCCGGCACGGCCAATCTCAGGCGTTTTTTCCAGCAGATGGGTATGCTCGAAGACGATCTTCCGCATGCGGTTTGCCGCCGGTAGGTTATCGTGTGCGATGTAGTCAATCTGGTTGTTGAGGTCGGTCTGTGCTCGAGGAGTCCAGCGAACCTGCATCAAGAGGCTTTTTTCTGGACTGCCCGTTCGCGCCACTGCACCAGTCGCTCATCCAGGTCGCGAAACACCTCTTGGTTACTCACCATCAGGGTATTTGGGTCATTCGCTTCGCGGAGTCCTTGTTCAACCTGCTCACAAAACCAGGCATCGAACTCTGCGTCCCGCTGCGGCGCTTCCTGTTCGTTCGATAAATTGGTATCGTCGGCCATTGCGCACCTCTCGCATAATAGTAATCCAGCAGCCTACCTCTGGCACGTCGGGCAATACACCGTCGTGCGGCCACCCACGACGATCTTCTTCAACCCGGCCCCACAGTCGTGGCAGCTCTCCCCCGCGCGTCCATACACCTTGTGCTCCAGCTGGAAGAACCCGCGAATCCCATCCGCGTCCACATAATCCGACACCGACGACCCACCCAGCTTGATCGCATGAGCCAGCACCGTCTGCAGCGACGAGTGCAGCCTCGCCAACTCCGCCTTCGTCAGCTTTCCCGCCTGCTTGCGCGGCCGAATCCCCGCCCGAAACAAGCTCTCATCCGCATAAATATTTCCCACCCCATGCAGGATCGACTGGTTCAGCAGCGCCGCCTTGATCGCCAGCTTGCGCCCCTTGAATAGCTTCGAAAACTCTTCCACCGAAATCGTCGTCGGCTCCGCTCCCGGCCCTGCATACCCTCCCGCCTCGGTCACCACAGACAGCCTCCCAAACCGTCGCGGATCGACAAACCGAACATCTCTGCCATCCCCCAACGACAGCACCGCATGCGTATGCAGCGGCAGCACCACCTCCGCCTGCGACACCAGCAGCCTCCCCGTCATCCCCAGGTGCACCAGAAACTGCGCAGGAGCCTCACCCCGCCGCGCCACATCCATCACAATCGTCTTGCCCACCCTCCGCACGCGCTCAATCTTCGCCCCCGTCAGCGTCTCAGCAATCTCCTCTTCGCTGGACTTAAACGTCTGCGGTTTCCCGCTGGTCCACACGCGCTCAATCCTCTGCCCGCGCACCCGCGCATCCACCCCATTCGCAACCGTCTCGACCTCTGGCAACTCCGGCATAGTCTTTAGATTACCCACGCCCGCAATCGACGCCCAAAGATTCGCCGCGCGTCCAGTCCTGTTTCGAGACGTAAAATGCAAGCATGTCCACCCCGCGAAGCCTCTCGCCGTCCGCGCAGGACCCCGTCGCCGACAACTTCCTCGCCTACGCCGCCATCCGCCTGCAACTCCTGCAGAAATCCATCGCCACCTGTCTCGACAAGCTCTCCGACGCCCAGATCCATCACCGCGGCGGCGACCACGAAAATTCCATCGCCAACCTCCTCGTGCATCTTGAAGGCAACCTGCGCCAGTGGATCCTCCACGGCATCGACAACCAGCCCGACATCCGCCAGCGCGACGCCGAGTTCGCCCTCACCCTCGCCGTCCCGCCCGCCGAAGCCCGCTCCCGCTTCAACGCCACACTCGAAGAATCCGCCCGCGTCATCGCCGCCCTGCCGCCCGACCGCCTGCTCTCCATCATCGACCCGCAGCCCACCGGCCTCGCCCGCCACCTCACCATCCTCGAAGCCATCTTCAAAGTCGTCGGCCACGTAGAAATGCACACCGGCCAGATCATCCTCCTCACCAAGCAACTAACCGCCGCCGACCTCGATCTAACCCTCCCCCGCAAGCGGTGATCTCCGTGAAAATCTATCCGCGCTGATCTTCAAACCGGTGATGATTGAAGTTGATAGCGTTGCCGCCTGACGCTTCGATCTTGCCTGAGAGTCGGAAGTCGACAGTGATCACCACCGCTTCCGCGCTCAGCTTTGACAAGGCCGTGTCGGTTAGGCCGAACGAGTTGAACTCTGGCCGGTCGATTAACTTCACGGCCGCGTCATGGGTCTCGGGAACTGCGCGGATAAATGCCTTCAGGGTCTCCGTGAGCACGGATCGCCATCGTGGAGGACTTTGATCTACAAAATTGCTTGCTTCGGCGAGTACATGGGGCGTGGTGTGTATCTCCGAAAATTTCGCTAACAGCTTCCGTAGATGCAAGACATCTTCGCGATCGAAGTTCTGGACTCGCTTGAAATCGTCCAGAATTGCAGGCTCGGCCAAAGCTACGAGCCATAGGAGAAGAATATTTGTGTCGAGCAAGGCCGTTTTAGGCCTTTGCCTCACTGAACGCTCCAAGCCAAGGGTTCGTTTCGCGCGCCGATAAACTCACCGTCTTCAGCGCGCAACTTGACGGTCTTATAGTCGCGGTCGATGCGACCCAGCAATCCGCCCGGCTGCCGGTAAGAGAAGGTCACAGTCCAGAAGCGAGAATCGTCGCTCAACTCCACAGCCTCGAGCCGCAGATCCTCTGCCGAAGCCGTTTGAAAGACCTCGGGCAGATAGGCCTGTGCTCGTTGAACAGCCTCTTTGACCTTTACCATGATGAGCTCCTTACAACGCACGCTTCCCTCCCAGTATAAAATGAATCATGGGCGCGAGCGTTCCATCTTGGAATCCCGCTGCGCGCACTTCCCCCGAGCACCATCCCGGAGCAAACTTCCTCGTGAGCCACACCGAATCCACCACCTCGTCGCGCGCAGAGAGCCGCCCTTCCGCCGTCCGTCCGTCTGCCGTCATCCTGGGAGCCCAGTGGGGCGATGAAGGCAAGGGCAAGATCGTCGACGTCCTCTCCGAAAAATTCGACATCGTCGCCCGCTACGCCGGTGGTCACAACGCCGGCCACACCGTCATCATCCACGGCAAAAAGTTCGTCCTCCAGCTCATCCCCTGCGGAGTCCTCCGCCCCGGCTGCAAGGGAGTCATCGGCAACGGCGTCGTCCTCGACCCCATGGCCTTCCTCGGCGAAGTCCAGAAGCTTCGCGACGCCGGCGTCGAGGTCGACGGCAATCTCTTCATCTCCAACCGCGCCCAGGTCATCCTGCCCTATCACCGCATGATCGAGCTCGCCGCTGAAACCGCTCCCGGCCGCCAGACCATCGGCACCACCCGCCGCGGCATCGGCCCTGCCTACGAGGACAAAATCCACCGCAACGGCCTCCGCGTCGTCGACCTCCTCAATACCTCGCTCCTCCGCACGCACATCAACAACGCCTGCCACGAGAAGAACACCATCGCGCACGCCCTCTTCGGCACCGAGCCCCTCGACCCCAAGCAGATGTACGAAGACTACGTCCGCGCCGCCGAGCAGATTGCTCCCTTCGTCACCGACACCGCCTACATGCTCAACGACGCCCTCAACGCAGGGAAGAACGTCATGTTTGAAGGCGCCCAGGGAGCTCTCCTCGACATCGACCACGGCACCTACCCCTTCGTCACCAGCTCCTCCTCCACCTCCGGAGGTGCCGTCACCGGAACCGGAGTCGGCCCCACCCGCATCGGCACCGTCATCGGAGTCACTAAGGCCTACGTCACCCGCGTCGGAGAAGGTCCGTTCCCCACGCAAATTGACGGCTACTCCGCCGAACTCCTCCGCGCCCGCGGCCAGGAGTACGGCGCCGTCACCGGCCGTCCCCGCCGCTGCGGCTGGCTCGATATCCCCCTCCTCCGCTACTCCAACATGATCAACGCCACCGAATGGCTCGTCGTCACCAAGATGGACGTCCTCGATGAATGCGAAGAGATCCCCGTCTGCACGGCCTACGAGATCGACGGCAAGATCACCGACATCATCCCCGCCGACGTCCGCGGCTTCAAGTCAATTCATCCGATCTACACAACCCTCAAGGGCTGGAAGTGTTCCACTGAGGGCATAACCGAGTACGACAAACTGCCCAAGCTCGCCCAGGAGTACCTCCAATTTATCCAGCGCGAAAGCGGAGCAAAGATCGGCATGATCTCTACTGGCCCCGACCGCGTCCAGACCATGACCATGCCCGGCTTCGACCAGATGTTTGGTTAGAAGTGATACGAGCTTCTAGCCCTTCGCTTCCAGCTCCAGCCATCAAAGCAAAACCATTCGACCCACCACCGAAACCCAACAGCCCAAGGCAATCAGCAATCAACAATCAGCTAGAAGCAGCCAGCAGAGCAAAAGGAATTTATGATCAGCTTTACCGTACGTATGACCTTCCGCAGTGATGATCGCGAAGAAATCGTTCAAATCCTCCGCGAGCTTACCCGCCTCTCGCGCCAGGAAGAAGGCTGTGTCAGCTACATTCCGCACTCCGTCGACGGCAATCCCGACACCATCGTCATCTACGAGCAGTATCGTGACGAGGCCGCCGCCGAGCACCACCGCGCCACCCCGCACTTCGCCAAATTCGCCGTCGGTGGTCTCTACCAGAAGATGCTCGAACGTTCGCTCGAGACTCTCGTCGCCATCGCCTGACCCCTTCCTCCCGTTTCGCGCGCTCCCGGAATCGCATCCAACCTTCCATGGGAGCGCGCGAAAACGATGTCTATTCACGCGATCGTTACACAATACTTTGACGTGGCTTCGAATTCCGGTCTAACATCCGGTACACCCATGTTCTCTCCAACGGTCCGCCGTCTCCCAATGCGAGTTGCACCTTTGCTCTTCGCCACTCTCCTCGGGGTGCCGACCACGCTCGTCCCCGCGCAGGTGCCTCATCCCCACCACCAGCACAAGCATCTCGAGAGGGAACAGATCGTCGAACTCGAGAAAGAGTGGCAGGCCGCCGCCCTTGCCAACGACGTCCCCACCATGGACAAGCTCCTCTCCGACGACTACCTCGGCATCACCTCCACCGGAGAAGTCCTCACCAAAGCCCAGCAACTCGACCACATGCGAAACCGCGAGCTCGTCCTTACCAGGCTGGATATCTCCGAACTCAAAATCAAGCTCATCGGCAACATCGCCATCGTCACCTCCCTCGCCCAGGTCCAGGGAACAACCGACGGAGAGCAACTCCACGGCGCCTACCGCTACACCCGTGTCTATCAGCGCCTCTCCAACGGCTCCTGGAAGATCACCAACTTCGAGGTCACACCCACCACCCGCCTCCATCCTGACTCCCCTCAGCCAGCCCACTCCACCCCTCCGCAATAAAAAATCTCCCGCAGCAATAGAAAACCCGAGCAAGTTTGCCCGGGTCTCTATAACTACTTCAACTACTTCGCGAAAACTCTGTGAACATCAGGGGACGAACCATCGCGCCCACAAACCCACACACCTTCCATCGCCGCCGATTTCAGCAACCAGATTCGGTAGCCAATTCAGCAGATCAGGTCAGGCAACATCGACGCGAGTAATCGATTCTGTAACCGACGCAACACTCTTGCTTCGGCCCGCCGAGATCACATTCAGCCCCAGCAGACGCCGCGTCAGCGACCGCGTCCCGCCTGTCAGCCGCGCATCTTCCGGCTCATCCAGCATGTTCGTCAGAAGGTGAGCATTAATCATTGCAAGGCGCTTTCGTCGCTCGGCCGACCCATCCTGCGGCTGGCTCAAACTCTTCTCCGAGAACGGAACTGACCACGCAGTTCCGCCATGTTTTCCATGCCTCGTCTCCCCAAGTGAGGGCAGCAAAGGAGCCGTCATCTTTCTGGTTCCTGCAGTGATAGGCGTGAGCGGAGTGTTCGTCATGGCGCCTCCCGAGGACTGTCGTCAGCGTACGCAACGTGTCGTCACCTACTACGACGACACCGCCACCCCGTAGGTTGCACGCCGCCCACGCCGAACCAGACCAATAACCGCACCACCCTCCGGCCCAGCTCCTTCCCGCCTCACCCAAAGCCGTCTCAGCCCGCGTTCGCGCCCGCCACCGGCTCCATCGCGTCCGCCGCCAGCGCCGCCCGCAGCCTCCGCCAGCTGTCCTCCAGCATCTCTGGCAGAATCCGCGTCTCCGCCAGCACGCTCATAAAGTTGTTGTCCCCAAGCCACCGCGGCACTGCATGCAGATGCAGATGTTCGGTCACTCCGGCCCCGGCCGCCTTGCCAAGATTCAGCCCAAAGTTTAGCCCATTCGGACGGTAGACCTCCCGCAGCACCCGCTCCGCCCTCCGCGACATCCGCAGCAGCTCCTCCGCCTCCTCCAGCGGCAGCTCCGCCAGCGACGGTTCGTGCCGGTACGGCACCACCATCAGGTGTCCGCTGTTGTAAGGAAAAGCATTTAGCACCATATAGCAGCTCCGCCCCCGCTCCAGCAGGTAGATCGAAGCCTCCGCCGCCTCCCGCTCCATCCCATTTGCAACCGCGTAATCCGCTGCGGCAATCATGTTGCAGAACACGCACCCCTGATCTCCCGGCCACGCCGCCAGCGCCTCCGGAACCCCCAGCTTCGGCCTCGCCTTGTCCTCCCCCGTCACATACGCATAACGCCACGGTGTCCACAGATGATCCATCGCAGCAGTATAGGCTCTGCCCCCAGCCCGACCCTATACCCTCCGCGGATGCAACCGATCGCCACAATTCCGCGTCAAACACACCGAATCGACCTTCGGGGCAACACCATCAAAAATCCTGGCCGTGAACAGATCGATCAACATCGGTCAAACAACGGTGAAAGATCGCCCCCGGAGTCCGATCATCGGTCATTTGCATTGAAGTTTGCTGGTTGCACTGCTACACTTTGATTGAAGCTTTGCGCGCGGGATCCAGTCGCAGGCTCTCATTTTCCATGCTTCACCTCACTCCCGCTGACATCATCGCTTAGGACCCACCCTCTCGGGGGGCAGGATTCACTGCCGTCTGAAGGTTGACCGCCCTGATTTGATCGATCGTCGGGCTCGAGCGAGTACTGGAACCCGGAGTATCACTCTACATGGCCGACCACGACCACAATTCTTTCCATCCCGAGAGCACAGCCCTGAACACCACATTGGAATCAACCGCCCCCGACCTTACAAACGACGCCGCAACCAACGACACCACTGCGTCGCACGACCTTTCCCCCAACTCCGACGCCACCGTCGAGACCCCCATCCACACCGAGACCACAGAGGCCCACGCCCCTGCGGCGACCCAGCACGCCGAGCCCTCGGCCGCTGTCGTCAGCCACTCCGCCGTGGACACTGCTTCCGCCGAGCCCGAGTACGATGCCGAGGATTTTGCCAAGGCACTCGAGAGCTTCGACCGCGAGCAGGCTGCCGAGAAGGACGCCGCCCAGGCGCTGACGACCGAAGAGGCCGTCATCACCGGTACCGTCGTCAAGATCACCGACAAGCATGCGGTGATCGATATCGGCCTCAAGTCCGAGGGTCTCATTCCGCTGGATCAGGTCCTCGACCACACCGGCACGCCGAAGTTCAACGTCGGTGACGTCATCGAAGTGGTCGTTGAGCGCGAGGAAAAAGAGGGTGGCTATCTCGTCAGCTACGAGAAGGCTCTGCGTCACAAGGTCTGGGACAAGCTCGAAGAGGCTGCCAACACCAAGACTCCCGTCAAGGGAATGGTCGTTAGCCGCGTCAAGGGTGGCCTCACCGTCGACATCGGCATCAAGGCGTTCCTCCCCGGCTCTCAGGTTGAGGTTCGTCCCGTCCGCAATCTCGACGGCTACATCGGCACCGAGATCGAAGTCCGCGTCATCAAGCTCAACAAGAAGCGCGGCAACGTCGTCATCTCCCGCAAGGAGATCCTCGAAGAGGAGCAGAACGAGAAGAAGACCATCACCCTCTCGACCCTTGAAGAGGGCTCCGTCTTCACCGGCGTCGTCAAGAACCTCACCGACTACGGTGCGTTCGTCGACATGGGAGGCCTCGACGGCCTGCTCCACATCACCGACATGAGCTGGGGCCGCCTCACCCACCCCCGCGACCTCGTCAACGTAGGCGACGAGATCCAGGTCAAGGTCCTCAAGTTCGACAAGGAAAAGCAGCGGGTTTCGCTGGGCTTCAAGCAGCTCTCGCCTGATCCATGGCTCGACGCCACCGAGCGGTACCCGGTTGGCGCTCACGTCAAGGGTCGCGTCCTCTCCGTCACCGACTACGGCTCCTTCGTTGAGCTTGAGCAGGGAATCGAAGGCCTCGTCCACGTCAGCGAAATGACCTGGTCCAAGCGCATGAAGCACCCCTCCAAGCTCGTCAAGCCGGGCGACGAAGTCGAGACCATCATCCTCTCCGTCAACCCCACCGACCGCCGCATCTCGCTCGGCATGAAGCAGCTCCAGGACAATCCCTGGGAGCAACTCGAAGACAAGTACCCCATTGGTGCCATCATCGAGGGACGAGTCCGCAACCTCACCGACTTTGGCGCCTTCATCGAGATCGAAGACGGCATCGACGGCTTGGTTCACGTCTCCAACCTCAGCTGGACCAAGCGCATCAAGCACCCCTCGGAAGTTCTCAAGAAGGGTGAAAAGGTCAAGGCCATCGTCCTCGGAGTCGAACCCGAGAACCGCCGCCTCTCGCTCGGCGTCAAGCAGATGCAGCCCGATGTCTGGGACACTTTCTTCGCGCAGCACCGCGTCGGCGACGTCGTCAAGGGCAAGGTTCTGCGCACCGCGCAGTTCGGTGCCTTCGTCGAGATCGCCGAAGGTGTCGAGGGCCTCTGCCACGTCTCCGAGGCAGTCGACGAGACCGGCAAGCAGATCACCCTCGAAGTCGATCAGGAACACGAGTTCAAGATCGTCAAGATGAACCAGGAAGAGAAGAAGGTTGGTCTCTCGATCAAGGCCGTTGGCGAAGAAGCCAGCCGCGCCGAAGTCGAAAACTACAAGGAGTCCTCGAACAAGGGCAAGGGCGGCAAGGGTCAAGGGCAGGGCAGCGGAAGCTCCTCCAGCTCCAGCAACTCCGGCAGCACCACCCTCGGCGACCTCCTCAAGTGGAAGCAATCCGAAAACGAAGACAACGACAACGAGTAATCGCTGTCTCCGCTCCACCACAAAGGCCGCCCACCCGGGCGGCCTTTGCCGTTGTATCCGCCTCTCCGGCCGTAACTCCGCGCACATCAACACCGCCCCTCCCGGTGCTATCCTTACCATCGAGCTCTCGATTCGGGCCACCACTCTCTCCCCGTACCCTTCGTACGCCCCACAGGGAAGAGTCGAAGGAAATCTCTCCTATCCTACCGATCCACCC